>JABJCS010000062.1 GCA_018665505.1 Alphaproteobacteria bacterium | reverse complement strand
CAATACTCACCGACGTCTAGGGTCGGCACGCGGTCGCCGTCGACGCCGATGGGCTCGGTCGATACGCCCCTGAACGCGGGTAGCTTTGCGCTCGGCAGTGGCGCTCGGTTTGTGGCACGTACTGTCGATACATTGCAAAAGCATATGCCTGGCGTCTTGTCGCGCGCGCATGAGCACAAGGGCGCATCCTTCGTCGAGATCTTCCAGAATTGCATCGTCTATAACGACGGCGTCTTCAAGCACTTCACGGACAAGTCGGTGGCTGCCGATATGCAGGTCCATGTTGAGCACGGCAAGCCGCTGATTTTCGGTAAGGACAGCGAGAAAGGCCTGCGCATGAAGGCGGGCCTCGCCGAACTCGAAGTCGTCATCATCGGCGAGAACGGCATTACCGAAGACGATATCCTCGTCCATGATGAGACCAACAAGATGTTGGCGATGATGCTCTGCAGCATGGACCCGCCCAGCTTCCCGGTCGCCCTCGGCGTTGTCTATTGTAACCCGTCGACCAGCTACGATACGGCAGTCTACGCTCAAATAGATGCGGCCAAGGCGAAGTCGGCGGACGCTGACTTGAACACATTGCTGCGCCAAGGACATACCTGGAAGGTCTAAGTCAGGCTTTCCGGAATCGAGATCAGCGGCGCCCTTTGGGCGCCGCTTCTCGTTGGATATTCAGATTGGATAACTCGCGGCCGCACCGCGACGGTACATGGCGACAGTCGGCCGCGTGTCACCGGCGGGTTGATAATAGATGTCGATCTCCGCGACGGCATCTTGCCAGGCGCGAGCGTCCGCTTCCTTTGTGACTTCCAGCGCATCGATACCGCAGCGCCGCATGAAATCGAACTGATCTCGCAGAATGTTACCTCTCGCCCGCAGTTCACCGCGATATCCGTACCGTTCGCGCAGCAAACGTGCCTGTGAGTAAGGACGGCCGTCGGTAAAACTATCGAATTGAAGGCAAATCACCGAAAATCGGTGCAGGTCGTCCGCCACGTCGGCTGGCTCCACCCCCGCATCGAACTGGAGCCCGAGCGGCATATTGCGTGCGGCCAGCGATGCTCGATCCCGGTGCCATCGTGTGACACTTACAATGATGGGTCCGGAGGGCAGCGTGTCATCGTCATTCAGATGCTGCCATGTGTCATTTGACGTTTGTCCATCTTTAAGCAGTACCATAGAGAGCCTCCTTGAAAGGCGCCTCGCCGAGACGGTTGTAAGTTTCGATGAACCGCTCCCCGCTGTGACGCTCGTTGAGATAGGTATCGACGACCGTTTCAACCGCATTGACGATATCCGCGCTCGAGAACGCTGGCCCGACGATCTTGCCGATACTGGTATCGCTCTCCGGATTACCGCCGAGGGTGATCTGGTAGTATTCCTTGCCTTTCCGGTCGACGCCGAGAATACCGATATGGCCCACATGATGATGTCCGCAGGCGTTGATGCAGCCGGAAATCTTGACCGCCAATTCGCCAATATCGTGCTGCCGCTCTAGAGCGGCGAAGCGCTCGCTGATGCGTTGCGAAATTGGAATTGAGCGCGCATTCGCCAAGCTGCAGAAGTCGAGACCCGGACAGGCGATGATGTCGGTGACGAGGCCGATATTTCCCGTCGCAAGTTCCGCATCCGCTAACAAACCCCAAATTTCATAAAGGTCGGCTTGGCGGATATGGGGCAAGACAAGGTTCTGCGTGTGACTCACGCGAATGTCGCCGAATCCGAACCGCTCCGCGATATCCGCAACGCTATCCATTTGTGCCGCGGTGGCATCTCCCGGCACACCGCCGATCGGCTTGAGCGATATATTGACGATTGCATATCCGGGCGACCGATGGGGTACTACGTTTCGTTGCGCCCAAAGATCGAAGGCGCGGTCTTTCGCACGCCGTTCGGCGAGCAGTGGCTCGTCTCCCTCAAACGCCTCGAAAGCGGGTGCGGCGAAGTAATCCCCAATGCGGGCAATGTCAGCCGCGGGCAGACGCAATGCGCCGTCGCGGATGTCGTGCCACTCACGTTCGACCGCATCGGTGAAAGCATCTAATCCCAGTTCGTGAACTAGTATCTTGATGCGGGCTTTGTATTTGTTATCGCGCCTTCCGAAACGATTATAGACGCGCAGGATTGCCTCTGCATAAGACAGCAAATCTTTCTTGGGAAGGAAACCGCGGATTGTCTTGCCGATCATTGGGGTGCGGCCTTGGCCTCCACCGACGATGACTTCGAAGCCGACGGTCCCTGCCGCATCGCGTTTCAAAACCAAGCCGATGTCGTGGACCCGGACCGCGGCTCTGTCCTGCGGTGAGCCGCTGATAGCGAACTTGAATTTTCGCGGCAGGAAGGAAAATTCCGGATGCAGCGTTGACCATTGCCGCATGATTTCCGCATAGATGCGCGGGTCTTCAATCTCATCCTCTGCCGCTCCGGCGTAATGATCGGCGGTGATGTTCCGAATAACGTTGCCACTGGTTTGAATGGCGTGCATCTCGACCTCGGCGAGTTCGGCCAATATATCCGGTGTTTCCTCCAACTTCGGCCAATTGAATTGTATGTTTTGACGTGTGGTGAAGTGGCCGTAACCCCGATCGTACCGCCGCGCGATTTCCGCGAGCCGCCGCATCTGTATTGACGAGAGCGTGCCGTACGGGATAGCGACCCGCAGCATATATGCATGCAGTTGTAAGTAGAGGCCGTTCATGAGCCGTAGTGGGCGAAATTCCTCCTCGCTGAGATCGCCGGTCAAGCGGCGCTCCACTTGTCCGCGGAATTGTTGGACCCGCTCTTGGACCAATGCATGGTCAAATTCGTCATAGCGATACATTTGATGTCTCCTCGCTGATTTGTGTTTCGACGCTGGGTCCGTTGACGCGCAGCCATTCTTGGTAACGGGTCGGATAGGGCCGGTCATCGCGAAATTCGGCGTCGATTACATAGGGTCCGACGACAAGGCTTGATGATGTTTCCAACATCAGCTTTAGAGCGGTTTCCTCGTCGACCGTCGATGCGGTTCGGGCGTTTTCAATCTCGCCGATCCAATGACCGGTAGTGGATAGAAAGACGACCAATCCATCCGTCAGTCGGTTCGCTGTTGCGATTTTTACAGACATGTCTTCTTCCTTTATCCGGTGGCGGCCAAACTGGACGCCACCTCAATGGAGTGTTCGTTTGAGAGTTCGGCGACGGCCCCGATCACCACGACTGCCGGTCCGGTTACTGTTTCGTTGTGTAGAACGTCCGCTACGTAAGCCAATGACGACCGCAATACGCGCTGCTCGGGCCTCGTACCGTTCTCGATGACAGCGACCGATGTGCTTCCCGGCAATCCCCCATCGATCAGCCGCGTTGAAATTTCACGGGCGGTTGACACCCCCATATACAGCGCAGGCGTTTGTTCGCCGTCCGCAAATTGCCGCCAATCGATGTTCGGCAGGCTGTTTGTGGCCTGGCCGGTCACGAAGGTGACGGCGGACGAGGTTCCGCGATGCGTCAGGGGGATGCCCGCGGCGGCGGCGCAACCGCTGGCGGCAGTAATACCTGGGACGATTTCGACGAAGATGCCGCGTCGACGTAAGTATTCCTGCTCCTCACCGCCCCTACCGAAGATGAATGGATCGCCACCTTTCAGTCGTACGACGCGTTGTCCGAGCTGGGCGCGTTCCGCCAGAAGAGCATTGATGGCATCTTGGCCCATGCCGTGATTGGCGGGTTGCTTGCCCGCGAAGATCAGTTCCGCGTCTCGCCGCGCGCGATCTAGAATCGACGGGCCGATAAGCCGGTCGTAGACGATTACGTCAGCTTCCTGCAGGCATCGAGCCGCCTTTAGCGTCAATAAATCCGGATCGCCAGGCCCCGCGCCGACAATCGCAACCGTGCCCTGGTGTTTTGGTACCGGACGATTGAGCAGGGCCATGGTTTCCCTTGCCGCGACTGTTTCGTCGCCGGCCAGCACTTTCTCGGCAATGGCGGAGGAAAAGAACTCCTCCCAGAAATGGCGGCGCGCCTCGATCCGCGTAAATACGGAGGCGACGGATTCTCAAAATCCGGCGGCGAAACGGGCTAATTGTCCCAGATTGGCGGGCAGCAGGATCTCGATTTGAGCACGAATGCGACGGGCAAGGAGGGGGCGGTCCCGTCAGTCGAAATTCCGACCAAGATGGGGGATCGATCAACTAAAGCTGGAAGATTGAAGCTTGAGAGTTCTGGTTTGTCTGGAACGTTGACGGGTATATTGCGTATCTGTGCGGCTGTTGCGATCTCTCTGTCGATATCGTCGCGGCCAGTGGCAGCGAATATAATGCCGACACCGTCAAGGTCGTCCGGTCGATACTCCCTTAGAGCCAGTGTTACCGCCCCGCTCGTAGCCAAAGCACGGATTTCGGGCCTTACAGTGGGCGCGACGACGATCAGCTTCACGGTGGTTTTGAGAAGTAATCGAGCCTTTCGCAAGGCGAGGTCACCGCCCCCAACAATCAAAGCTTTCTGGTCGGCGAGGTTCAAACTAATGAGAAGAGTGTTCATGCGTCGTCGTTCCAAATTGGGGGTGCATCGGAATTCGTGAATGTAGATTAAGCATCGATTACCACGCGGGGACAAATGAAAAACACTAATGAAATGTTAAATAAATATAATACATAAATATAAATGTATTATATGCGTTAATTTGGCTAGTGGCGGCCTGCGCGGTAACGATCTAATGTCGCGGCATGTCGGAGAAACGAGATTCAATAACGGAGAATCCGCGCGCATTGATTATCTGGCTGGTGTCTTGCGCTACGATGGTTGCCGCCATGATGCTCATCGGTGCGGTCACGCGGTTAACTGAATCCGGTCTTTCGATGGTGGAATGGCGACCGCTGATCGGCGCGTTGCCGCCATTGTCGACGCCGGAATGGGAACGCATCTTCGACCTTTATCGGAAAACCTCCGAATACCGGTTGGAGAATGCCGGCATGTCGCTGTCCGAATTCAAAACCATATTCTGGTGGGAATTCATCCATCGGCTTTGGGGCCGTCTGATCGGCGTCGCATTCGGCGTGCCGCTGATTTGGTACTGGTGGCGTGGATATATTCCGCGCCGGTTACAGCTGCATTTGATTGCATTGTTCGTGCTGGGCGGTGCGCAAGGGATCATCGGCTGGTGGATGGTTAAAAGTGGTTTTGTCGACCGTCATGATGTGAGCCAGTACCGATTAACCGTCCACCTCTCCATGGCGTTTTTAATTCTGGGATACATGCTGTGGCTGGTCGCCGACCTTGCGACAGGGACAATTGCCGGGCGGCGCCCGCCCGATTGGTTGCGCCATTCATTGAGCACGGTCTTGATCGCGGTTTTCGTGACGGTAATGTCGGGTGGCCTCGTCGCCGGTCTTGGGGCCGGATTCGACTATAATACTTGGCCGTTGATCGCAGGGGCTTGGGTACCGAGTGATGTGTTCGGCACGATCCCCTTCTGGAGTGCTGCGTTCGAGGATATTCTGACCGTTCAATTCGATCATCGGATGCTCGCCTATGCGACCGTCACAGGTGTGTTGTGTACCTGCGGCCTCGGATATCGAGTGGCCCAATCAAGATGGCAGAAGCTGATTCTGATATTGTTCGCGGGATTGGCCTTTATGCAATTTTTACTGGGGATAGCGACCCTATTGAGTGTCGTAGCCATTCCCCTCGCGGTTATGCATCAGGCCGGGGCGATCTTATTATTTTCGGCCGCAATCCTAGCTCGCCAAGCATTCCACCACGATGGATAGTGATAGGCGTTCCCTGAATCGATCCATCTAACTATATCGCGCAATAATGTTTCGAAGATTTTCGGTGTATGAACGATTGTTATAAACAATCTATGGGAATGAAAACAAAATTTTAAAATTTATGAATTCTGCACTGCAAAATTAATAATAACGCCGAATGGGAGCTTAAGTTCCGAAAATCAGCGGATTAATTATTGAAATCAGAAAGCTTCACACATATATTGTGCAGTGCAGCATATGGTTTGCCCAGGTATGCTGTCGCAGCGGTCGGCTTTGCCGCCTATGCGATTTACTGGGCGTTTCCTCCCTAGACTTGGGCCGCGCATGTCGCGGCCCCTTTTTTGTCTGAAGGTATCAGGTGTTAACCGTCTGCCATCCGCCGCTCTCGATGCGGCAAGCTGCTTCCTCGATTTTCTGCGTTTCGTCTTCAATGTTAATTGTAGCGACGTAGGAGCGGCAGTTTTTCCCGTCGTTACTGATATAATCGCGGACAGGCGTAAAAGTTCCCCAGGCGCCCTTTCCTTTTTCGCCCCATGCAATCGACTGCCCTTGTTCGGCTTCGTCGAGTGCCTTGAAGGCCGTGCTATCGAGTTTCTCGCGGTCATGCGGCAACAGTCGATCGGAAAGATAATAGCCGACGGCGGCGCCACCGACGCCCACCAAGCTGGCGGCGACGAACTTGTCGGTAAATTCCCCGCCGACGCCGAAATATGCCATCACGCCGCCGGCCCCCATTCCAAACAAGGTGGCAAGGGCTCGCTTATTGTCGCGGTCGCCCATTTCACAGCTGGCGATGCCGAGCGCCAAGATAAGAATCGCAATACGTTTCATCGTCCACACTCCATTAACGTAAAATTAGCACGCAAAATTTCGGCCAGTTATACGTTTTGAACGGGTCGCAATGGCAAAAAATAGAATAACATACGGTTAATGCAAAGAATTTCATTAAAAACGTTGTTCCGGATGAATGCGTCATCTGTTCCGGTTTTGACAGTAATCGTCGTTTTCTGCCTCGTCAGTTGTGCGGGAACGACGAGTTGGGAGAATAGGAATATTGATCAATCCCTATGGTCACGGGATCAATCTCACTGCCACCGCGATTCAGAAAAACGTGCGGGTGTCGAACAAGAAAGAGAATTAGGCCGGTCCGGGACTATCGGCCGCCAGGGCAGTTATCGGAATGAAATGATACGTTACGATTCGTCGCGTTATGCGCTGCAACTATATGAAGCGTGTTTGCGCGCTCGGGGGTATCAAAAAGTTGAAAGTGATCGTCGGTAATACCATTCCGGCCGAAACTGGCGAGCGGAGAAGCGGCGTGATATACGTCCGGCAACATCGGAGATTTTAAGAATTGTGACCGACGGAAGCGTTACAGTTAAGCGGCATACATCGACAGCGGAGCTATCGCAGCGCATCTATCGCTACTACCTCCGAGGACAATTGAAATCGATTGTCATCGCGATTGTTTGCATGATCATTACTGCCGCCGCGATAGCGGCAATGGCCAAGCTTGTTGAGCCGGCGCTGAACAATTTGTTGGTCAAACCGGATAAAAATCTTCTCTGGCTGTTACCGTTAGGTTTCCTTGTGACAGCGATGGTGAAGGGTTCGGCGAACTATGTTCAAACCATCCTGATGCAGAAGGTCGGCCTGCGAATGATCGTCATGATGCAGGACCAAATGTTCGACCGCATCATGTCCGCCGATCTTACCTATATCCAAAGCGATTCGACGGGCCGGCAAATGACCCGTTTTACAAATGATGTCCAATTTCTTCGGGATGCGACGGTAAAGGCCTTCACTGGAATTGGACGTGAATTGATGACGGTCCTCTTCCTTGGGGGCGTGATGATCCAATTAAACTGGGAGATGGCGCTCATTGCTCTTGTATTTATGCCGATCAGTATTTTTCCGATTGTTTATATCGGACGTCGGCTTCGTCGAATCTCACGGAACACCCAGGAATCAATAGGAACGGTCGCCAGTTATTTGGATGACGTGTTTAAAGCCGCGCGGGAAGTTAAAGCGTACGGTACCGAGGAATACGAACGTTCTCGCGGCCACGAATTTTTCGAAAGTGTCTTCAATCATTTTCTGAAGGCCGGCAAAACGCGTGCCCGAATGTCTCCGATTTTGGAGACAATGAGCGGTTTCGCCCTAGCGGCCGTCTTGGCCTGGGGTGGGCATCAAGTGCTTGCGGAAGCGACTGACGCGGGCGAATTCATGGCGTTTTTCACAGCGGCTATGCTGGCGTATCAACCGGTGAGAAGCCTAGCCAATCTGAATGCAAGTCTGCAATTGGGGCTCGCGGCGGCCGACCGTATCTTTCATCTTCTCGATTATGAACCGAAAATTATCGACGCGCCCGATGCCAAACAGTTGCAGCTGCAAGATGGCGGTGTCTCGTTTGACCGTGTGAGTTTCTCGTATGACGCCGAGAAATCGGCCCTGAAGGACACCACGATCACATTCGCCGCGGGTAAGACGACGGCGCTTGTCGGGCCATCGGGAGCGGGAAAGTCGACCATCCTAAATTTGATCCCGCGATTTTACGATGCTCAGGGCGGCAGGGTCCTGATCGACGGCCAAGACATCAGTAAGGTAACAATCGAATCGCTGCGGAAATCTATAGCATTGGTGAGTCAAGAAGTGACGATGTTCAACGACACTGTTCGGGCGAACATTGCGTATGCGCGGGAGGGAGCAAGCGACACGGACGTTATTGACGCTGCCAAGGCCGCTGCGGCGCATGAATTCATCATGGAGCTTCCCCTCGGCTATGACACGATGGTCGGGGAGCGCGGACTCCGCCTGTCGGGCGGTCAACGCCAACGAATATCGATTGCCCGCGCAATGTTGAAGAATGCGCCAATTTTATTGCTCGATGAGGCAACGTCGTCGTTGGATAGTGAATCCGAACACCAAGTTCATACCGCGTTGACCCGTCTCATGCAGGGACGGACCACCATTGTTATCGCGCATCGGTTGTCGACCGTATCGGACGCCGATTGCATCTACGTGTTGGAGAGGGGACGCGTGGTTGAATCCGGAACACATACGGAATTGTATTCACACGACGGGCTGTATGCCCATTATTGCCGTATGCAATTGGATGACGGACAATCACTAAAGGCTCCGTCGGAGGTGGCAATGGCACGAGGCGGTTCGATTGATTAAGCGCATACTTTCTTCGGGCGTCGTCCGCAAATCACTTACATGGGTCGCGGCGCAATATATCAAATTTGTCTGGGTTTCTGGCCGTTGGCGTATTGTTGGCGAAGAGGTACCGGACGGATTGTTGAGCAACGGCCAACCGTTCATCGTTGCGTTTTGGCATGGCCGATTGATCATGATGGCGTTTTCTTGGAAGCGTTGCGATCTCGTGAATATGTTGATCTCCGGCCATCGTGACGGTCAGCTGGTGTCCGGTATGATGTCTCATTTTGGCTCGAAGACAGTTTTCGGCTCCTCGACGCGGGGCGGTGCCGCAGCCTTCATTCAATTGGCGCGCCTGTTGAGAAGCGGTGAGATCGTCGGGATCACGCCGGACGGACCGAAAGGGCCGCGCATGCGGGCCAATGACGGCGTCATAGCGCTGGCAAAAGTAACTGGGGCGCCGATATTACCGCTAACGTTTTCCGCGTCGTTGCGCTATGTACTTGAGAGTTGGGACAGGTTCCTCCTGCCGTTTCCCTTCGGACGGGGCGTATTTCTATGGGGGGAGCCAATCTATGTCTCGAAAAACGCGGATAATATGGAAATGAGTGAAAAACGCGTTGAACTTGAACATGCTTTGCTGAAGCTGACGCAAAGGGCGGATTGGCTTATGAACCGCCCTGATGTCGAGCCCGCTCCGCTGACCTCGGAAGCCGGTTGATTGCCGGATGAGCCCGATCTGGCTCTACCGCCTATTTACCAATGTCGGCGGACCACTGGTCGACGGATTGTTGCGCCGCCGCTTGTCCCAAGGGAAGGAAGATGCGGTTCGGATTTCCGAACGCCGTGGTATCGCTAGCCGACGCCGGCCCACCGGTAAGCTGATTTGGATTCATGCCGCCAGTGTGGGTGAATCGCAATCGTCTTTGGCGCTCATCGCGAAATTACTTGAGGCCGAACCGGAAACCCATGTCCTACAGACGACTGGAACGCTGACTTCCGCCCATCTCATGCAGGAACGGTTGCCGCCGAGAAGTTTCCATCAATTCGCGCCCGTCGACCGATTGCCGTGGGTCAGAACTTTCCTCGATCATTGGCAGCCCGATATCGCGCTATGGATGGAATCGGAACTGTGGCCCAACTTGGTGCAGGAGACGGCGCGCCGAAACATTCCCAGCGTATTGGTCAATGCGCGCATGTCTCGGCGTAGTTTCGGTCGCTGGCAGCGGTTTTCGGGCACAGCGCGCCATCTCTTGGGTACTTTTTCCCTTTGCCTAGCGCAGACCGAAGAGCAAGCGGACTTCTTGCGTCGTCTCGGTGCTTCGCCGGTAAAATATCTCGGTAATCTAAAATTTTCAGCGGAGGCTCTGCCGGTTGACTTGTCCGCCTTGGACGCAGTTAAAGGCGAACTCGGCGAGCGCCCCTTGTGGCTGGCTGCGAGCACGCATCCGGGTGAAGAGGAAATGGCGGCGGACGTACACGACCACCTATCGGCGGAGTGGCCGGATATTCTGACCGTTATTGTTCCCCGTCATCCGATCCGTGGCCACGAGATCGCGAAGGCACTGCGCGCGCGGGGCCTCTCCGTATCGTTAAAATCTTCGGGAGACGGTTTAACCGGCGATATTTACGTGGCTGACACGCTTGGGGAATTGGGATTCTTCTACCGATTGTCGACCATTGCTTTCATCGGTGGCAGCATGGCGTCCCATGGCGGACATAATCCGCTTGAGGCGGCACAGCTCGACTGTGCGGTTGTTCTAGGGCCGGATATGGGGAATTTCACGACGGTGGCGCGCGAATTGTTGGATGCTGGCGGGGCGCAGCAAGTAAATGATGCGGGAGCGGTCGCAGCCGCTGTCGCCAAACTGCTGCGCAATCCGGCGGCCCGACAGGAACAAGCCGGGGCCGCGGCGCGGGTCGCCTCCGAAAATGCGGATGCGGTCATGCGCATACATGAAGAGATCGCCGGTTTGATGAACGGTGAATAGAAGATGCAAGCACCGGATTTTTGGGGAAATGACGGCGTTATGTCCCGGTTGCTCGCGCCCATTGGCTGGATTTATGGTCTATCGACGACGGTGCGATGGCGGTACTCGACACCGTATCGCGCCGAGCGGCCCATTGTGTGTGTTGGAAACCTGGTCACGGGCGGCGCTGGAAAGACGCCGGTCGCTTTAGCGATCGCGGATTGGTATCTCGCAAAAGGACTCTCGCCGCATTTCCTGACGCGCGGATACGGCGGCCGTTTGGCGGGTCCACTTCAGGTCAATTTGCAAACGCATGGTGCGGCGGATGTCGGAGACGAAGCCTTGCTGCTTGCTCGTAAGGCGCCGACCTGGGTCTCCCGCGGGCGCGCCGCAGGGGCAAAGGCAGCGATCGCGGCCGGCGCGGATATCGTCGTCATGGATGACGGTTTTCAGAATCCCGGTTTGTATAAGGATTTGTCGGTCGTCGTTGTCGACGGTGGTTACGGCATCGGCAATGGGCGGGTCATGCCGGCGGGACCGTTGCGGGAATTTTTGAAAGACGGGCTATCGCGCACCGACGCTATGGTTATACTTGGCCAAAACCGAGCCTTTAAGCTGACCGCGAACATGCCGACTATAGACGCCTCCCTGGTGCCCGAAGCCACTTCCTTACTGTCGGATTCCCGTCCCGTCGTCGCTTTCGCGGGAATCGGGCGACCGCAAAAATTCTTCGACACGCTTTCCGATATGGGGTTTGAAATCGCTGTAGCGAAGCCGTTCACCGACCATCACGCTTATAGCGACAGGGAGGTATCGGCGCTAAAGTCGCTGGCATCGGAAAATGGTGCACGGTTAGTCACGACCGAGAAAGATTTTGTACGCCTCGACCCTGCGAATGCGGAAGGCATTGAGGTTGTTAAGGTCGCTGTCGAATGGGGAGATAGCGCGGGTATCGACCGCATTTTGTCCACGGTCATCTCCAATGGCTGATCGTGGGCCCATTGCCCGCTTCTGTGTGCGTCGATTCTTGTATCCGCTACAGGCGCTGTTGATTGGCTCACTCTATTATTCTGTCCGGGCTTTACCGTTGGCGGCGGGGACCGCTATCACCAGTCTGATGTTCCGTAAAATCGGCCGGCGCATGCGAGTGGCGCGTGTTGCGGAGCAAAATGTCCGTCGGGTGTTTCCGGAACTCGACGACGTCGAAGTCGACGACTTGTTAGACAGAATTTGGGGTAATCTCGGGCAAGGTGCGGCCGAATTTTCACATCTCGACCGATTTACCGTCAACGAGCCGGGTTCGAGAGTTGAGTTAGTGGGCGCGGAACATCTCGTCACCATGCAGGAAAGCAGCAAGGCGGGGATCGTCTTTTCTGCACATATGGGAAACTGGGAACTGGGTGCTCGTGTCGTCGGTCAGACCGGTCTGCCGCTCGGCCAAATTTACCGCGGTGCCGACAATTCGTTTATCGACCGTTTGTT
>JABJCS010000061.1 GCA_018665505.1 Alphaproteobacteria bacterium | reverse complement strand
GCGAGGACAAGGTGCTCGTCTATCGCAATTGGCTTGGCCTAATGAAACGCGATCTCTCCGCTTCGTTTGAAAAAAGCGGCGAGACACTGGAGCGCCGCCTCAATCCCGTCCGCGGCTATACTGGTCCCGACGGCATGCCGGTAACGGTGCCGGGCCGCAGCCTGATGCTGGTGCGCAATGTCAGCGATATCCTGAAATGCAGCGCGGTCCTCGATGCGGACGACGCGCCGGTGCCGGAAGGTATCCTCGATGCAATGATCACGGCGCTCATTGCCAAGCACGATCTGGTAGGGTCTGGCGATCACGGCAATAGCCGCGCGGGCTCGGTCTATATCGTGAAACCGAAGATGCACGGGCCGGAAGAAGTCGCCGCCGCCGTGGCCCTATTCGCCGCCGTCGAAGAGGCGCTCGGTCTCCCCGCTCTAACCCTGAAAATGGGCATCATGGACGAGGAACGCCGCACCACGGTGAACCTGAAGGAATGCATCCGTGCCGCGCAGGACCGCATCGTCTTCATCAACACCGGCTTCCTCGACCGCACTGGCGACGAGATTCACACCTCGATGGAAGCGGGACCGGTAATCCGCAAAAGTGACATGAAGGCCGCTCCTTGGATCCAGGCTTATGAGGACTGGAACGTGGATATCGGCCTAGAGTGCGGATTGCAGGGTAAGGCGCAGATCGGCAAGGGCATGTGGGCCATGCCGGACCGGATGGCCGAAATGATCGACGCCAAGATCGCCCACCCGATGGCGGGCGCCAACACGGCGTGGGTCCCGTCGCCGACTGCCGCGACCCTGCACGCCCTCCATTATCACGAAGTCGATGTGGCGGAACGCCAAGCGGAGCTGAAATTGCGTGGCCGCGCCGACCTCACGAAAATCCTCTCCATCCCGGTCGCCGAGCGCCCGAACTGGACACCGGAAATGATCCAGGAAGAGCTCGACAACAACGCCCAAGGCATTTTGGGCTACGTGGTGCGCTGGGTCGACCACGGTGTCGGTTGCTCGAAAGTGCCGGACATCAACAATGTCGGCCTGATGGAAGATCGCGCGACCCTGCGTATCTCCAGTCAGCACATTGCGAATTGGCTGCATCACGGCATTTGCTCGCAAGACCAAGTGACGGAGACCATGCGCCGGATGGCGGCGGTGGTCGACGGCCAGAACGCGGGCGACTCGCTCTACACACCGATGGCCCCCGATTTTGACGCCAGCCTGGCGTTCCAGGCCGCCTGCGAGCTGGTGTTCCAAGGCCGCGAACAGCCGAACGGCTATACGGAGCTGGTCCTGCAAGGCCGCCGGGTGGAAGCGAAAGCCGCGCAAGCGGCGTAGTCGATAGTCGTTCCCCGGACGCAACGCGATCCGGGGCCTAGCACGCTCGATATTTCTCGCCCGCTGGATCCCGGATTGCTCCGCGTCGGGGAAACGGTCGCCGTTAGATAAATACCGTCAGGGTTTTTGCCGGAAGCAGATTCTAATCGGGGGATATATCCCGCGCGGCAATTTTGAAGCCGGTGACGTCGTGGCGTAAGCGCCGTTTGATCCTAATCGCAGGGTCATTCCGGGGCGCGAAATGAACCCGGAATTATGGCCAGAGATTTTCGCAGTGATCATCTGTTCGACGGCAAGGCTCCGGCCATAATTCCGGATAACCGTTTCGGTTTCCGGAATGACGCCGTTCTTGATATGCGGGCTCATACTTCGACAGGCTCAGTATGAGGTTGTTTTTTCTGGCACGATTACACACAAAACCCTCACCCAGAGCCTGTCGAAGGGTGAGCGTGATTCTCGAGTTCAGAAAAACAGTGTCAGGTTCTTTGCCAGCAGCACGTTCTGATCGAGGAATATCTTCCGCGCGGCGATCTTGAAGCTGGTGCCGTCGCGGCGCAGGGTGTCGTTGCGCTTTCCAACGAAGAAATCGGTCTCCGTCTCCGTGCGGTTGCGGTAAATCAGGAAGCGGCAGCGGGTTGAAAGTGCCTCGCCGCTATCCGTGACTTGCAGGTTCGAGAACATGTGGCTGGTGCGCGAGACCGGCTCTTCCGCCCAGTGCAGGCCGGTTTGGATTTGCTTCACCCGTTGCTCGAGCTCGAACTTGCCCTCGTCAAACCAGTTCAGGTCTTTGCCTTCGCGGGTGTGTTCCTCGTCCCATTTGCCATGCTCTTTATTCATCGCGAGGGGCATCCAGTAGCGGACGTCTTCGGTGAGAATATCTAGCCAGGCGCTGAACTCGCGGCTGTCCAGCATCTCGGCTTCGGCGTTGTAGAATTGCTCGACCTGATGGCGCAGCAGCAGCTGGTCGAGAAGGGCGCGTTCCGCTGTTGTGTCCATATCGGCGCTTCTCACTCCGCCGCGTCGACGAGGACCGGCTTTTGGTCCGCGCCGGGTGGCACGTCCATCATCCGGGCCCAGCGGGCGTAATAGGCGCGTTGGTTCTGTTCCGAGACATCCTCGCTGGCGTAGATGTCGCCGCCGAGCCATTCCGCCGGCCAGGCGCGCTGCTCGTGGCCCATGCCCATGCCGTAATTATAATCGTGGCGTTTGGCGATAGTGCCGCGCGCACCTTCGTGGGCCGATCCCCAATTCTCCATGTCGTCCTGTTCGGTCAGGCCCGACGGTCCCTGATAGCGGATGACGTAGTGGCGCAGAACGTCCTTCACTTCGTCCGGTGCTTCCTTTGGTGCCAAGAAGATGCG
>JABJCS010000584.1 GCA_018665505.1 Alphaproteobacteria bacterium | reverse complement strand
GCTCTCGCCGCCGGCGGCGTCGCCCGCCTCGAGCGCACGCAGCAAGCGTTCGGCCAAATGCTCTTCCGGATTGGCTTCGAAGGCGGTGGTCATGGCGCCCGGAATTTCGGTATTCCGGATTATATTACCGATGGCGCAGCAGTCCGTACCTTGGCTTTCGGCGTGGACCGATTTGATCCGGTCACCATGAAAAAATGCGGTCGCACCGGTGTTGTCGATCACGGCCAGTTGCCGCCAACCAATGGTCGGGTCAGCCCTCGTTAATTCGGTAATCACCTCGGCCGCTGATTTCCCGGCTTCCAAAAGATCGAGCCCTTTGGGACCTAATCTTGGGTCCGTGCGATGTTGCGTGAGGACGGCGCCGACGCCTGCGCGGGCATAGGGGCAGCGGCTTCCGACCGCGCCACTGGAGGTGGTAACGGCGGCTCCGAACATACCGGTCCGTCCGCACATACCGACAAGGGAATATGTCATGCTATTGTTTCTTCCTTATAGAGTAGGGAAATGATGACGCCCGCGAGGATGCCCCATAATATCTTCCCGATGGCCCAGGTAAGCGGCAGCGTAAAATCGACTGGTGTATAGACGTATTTCTGAACATCCAAAATCGCCAGCAAAAGGCCGATGTAAAAACCGTATCGCACACCTTCGCCGATACCTTTGCCTTCGTAATTTCGAGTGAAGATGAAGATGAATACTACGACGAACAAAAGCTGCGTCAGGGTCATGATCCACATCACGCTTTCGAACTCCGCGTCCGGGCGCCAAAGAATTGCGGTGGCTTTGTAAGTTTCTTGCAGCAACATGCCGTGGAGCAAGAAGTCCGATGCAAATGTAAAAATGAATAAGACGAAGGCTGAAATGGCGAAACGTTTGGTGTTCATGATGTTTCCCTTCGGGTGTTAATTCCGTAATTCGGCTTCAACGTCAATCTCGACGAGAAGGTTAGGTTTCGCGAATCCGCCGACGATGAGACCGGTGCCGACTGGGTAGACACCTTTCAGATGGCGTCCGGTCGCTTGATAGACTTCGTCCCGATGGTGGCGGTGGGCAATATAGGTCGTGATCCGGCAGACATCATTGATTGAGCCGCCGGCTTCTTCCAAAAGGGTCGTGATATTCTTCATGGCTTGGTCAGCTTGGGCCCCGGCATCGCCAGGCCCAACGAACTCGCCGTCAAGTGACGTGCCGGTTTGACCGCGCAAATATATCCGATTTCCCGCCCGGACGGCCTTGCAGAATTTAGTACCCAGCTTTTGTCCATCCTTGTATTCGGTATCCGTGTGAAACTTACGAATACGCTGGTGAGGCGCGGCATCTACGAGGTCGATGGCCATGTCGATTTCAAACAGAATCTCCGGCCGCGCGAAACCAGGCACGATGAGGCCAGTGGAGCAGGGGTAGGTATCACCGAGATGTTTGCCGAGAACTTGGTAGACCGCCTCACGATAGGCGCGGTCGCCGGTATAGACACGCAGCTTGCAAATGTCGTCGAAACTGCCGCCCGCTTCTTCGACCAGCACGCGCGCGTTCTTCATGGCTTGGTCGGCCTGCGCGGCTGCATCCTCCGGCGTGCCACCGAGGCCGTACATCATGCTGCCGTCCATCGCCGCCCCAGTGAGGCCGCGCAGGTAAATCTCGTTATTCGCGCGCACTGCCCAGCAAGAGCTGCGGCGCAGGCTCGACTGCCCAAACCAATCGCCGGTGTCGAAAGTTCTGATCTTCGTATGAGAACCCGTTTCCGGAATCACCGCATCGATGTCGAGTTCGACTTTCATTTCTGGCTTGGCGAGGCCTTTGACGATCAAGCCGGTGCCGACGGTCGGTATGTCCTTCAGGTACCGGTTGACCGTGTTGTAGACAGGCGCCCGCCATCCAGGGTCCGTCAGATATGTCGTGACCCGACAGATATGCTCGAGGCTAGAGCCGGCTTCTTCCAAGAGCGTCTTCACATTTTGCATGGCTTGGTCGGCTTGTTCGGCCGCGTCTTCCGTGTGGAGTTTCTGATCGAGGTCGAGCCCCGTTTGTCCACGCATGTAAATTCGGTTACCTGCCCGAATGACCTGGCATAAATCGTTGTCGAGCGTCTGCTCCGGATAAATGTCACGCGTATTGTATTTGCGAAATCTTTCGATCTTCATCGGCGTGAGGCTCCTGGTGCGCTATCGCAAAATTGGGCAAGGTTACTACTTAGCTTGTGGTAATTCATAGAGATAACAAACCGTATGCCGTAGGAGGGCAATAGAATGGCCGCAGTCGAGAATGCACGTGGAGGTTATATCTATCTGCCTGCTGGATTTCCGTTTTCTTCCGGCGCGGCGGCGATGTCAGGCTATGAGGTCGTCCAAGCCGTCTTCCGGCGCCCGGTCCCTTGGCGTGATGGCTTCGATGCGATGGTGAAGCTATTTGATGCGGAAGGACGGCCGAAACAGGCGCTCTGTGGCGTTGAATTACGATGCCCCGCGCCGATGACGCCGGATGGTTTCCACGAGTTTAATATCGGCTATCGGAATATTCTCGAAGAGTGGGACATTATCATCGACGGCGTTAATCCGGTAGGACGCACGAATGTCTCACCCGTCCTAAACCCGCCGAGCGAAACTTTGATGTATGGGTTCAGTTATACGGTGGAGAACGCTGACGCACCGGCGACCTTTAGGGGTGCCGGCGGCGGCGAGACAATCGGTGATGGGATCGTCGCCGAAGGAGATATGTCCGAGAACGGTATGCGACAAAAGGCTGCCCGTGTGGTCAAAACCATGCAGGAGCGGCTCAGTGGCCTTGGTATGGAATGGAAGGACGTGACAGGGGTTAACGTCTACACATCGGCGCAGAATGCCGATTGGCTGTCGTCTGAACTCTTACCACGCATGGACGCCGAGGCGATCCACGGCATTCACTGGTACCTGTCCCGGCCACCCATCATCGGTCTTGATTTCGAGATGGATCTGCTCGGCGTGCGTCGAAAAGTTTGGCTGTAGCCGCTACGCCGGATTCAATTCGTCGATCACGAATCCGTCGGCGGCAGGATATTGCCGACCCAACTTCGCCCGCGCCATGTTTTCATTCATGGCGTCGACCTCGATGAAGTGAACACTGGCCCACTCGTCATCAATTTTCGGATGCGATTCACCGCGCTCGCGTGCGGCTTTCACCTTTACATTGTAAATCGCTGCTTCAAACATTGCCATTTTAGCCTCCCCTATCCCCTTTAGAGACTAGAATTCTGCCGTTTATGCGGAGGAAATCAATGTAAAACGTGTCAGTGAAATATAGGAAAAGCTTACATATGCGAGTACATTGCCTTTCCGGCATGTTGCATTTCCGCCCTTAAGATCGTACCCGTATCGGATTCCGTGATGAACAGGGTTTTGTTCTCGGGCCCGCCAAAGGCCATATTTGTCATCTTAGCGCCTCGGCAGGAGTTTATCCGATAGAGCGGAATGCCTGTCGGTCCGAAGACCCAAATAATGCCGAGACCGACATGAGTGACGTAGAGATTACCCTCATTGTCCAGGCACATACCGTCCGGTCCACCCGGCCCACCAGACAGATTCTGGAAGACGCCGATTTTGTAATAGGGGCCGCCGTCGGGCGGCAGCGGAATATGCCAGACTTGGCAAGCTCGGGTCATGCCAACGAAGAGCATCTTCTCGTTGTGGCTTAAGACCAAGCCGTTCGGACTGACACCGCAATCGATGAGGCATTCTAAGTGGTTGTCTGGTGTGAGCCGAAATACCCGTCCGTCCGGCCGCTGCATGTCGGACTGGCCTTGATCAGTGAAATATAGGTCGCCGTTCGAGGCAAAATGGAGATCGTTGCACCCGCGGAAGGGCTCGGTGCGGATGCGTGTGCGATGTCCCGTAACGTTCCCGCTCGACGGGTCCAGATGCATGATGCCGTTCTTGTAATCGGCGATAAATATCTGGCCGTCATTACGTATTTTTAGACCGTTCGGATTGCCGTCATACTCTGTCGCCACGCTCCATTCTCCGCTCGGTGTGACACGCAGGATTTGCCCGAAGGGGATATTCACCATCCATAGGTTTCCGTCCTTATCGAATGACGGACCTTCAAGGAAGCTATCCGGCATATGGCCGAACTGATTATTTTGTCCCCAGTCGGAATAAGTATCCGGACGGCGGAGGTTGTCGGGCAATTCGAAGGCGACCGTGGTTTCGATCTCCTGGGGTGGTGGGAAGAGGCTCATAAGATGTCCTTTAATCCATATGCGAATACATGACCTTGCCGGCGTCCGGTAATTCAGCGCGTAGGATAGTGCCGGACATGGATTCTGTGATGAACAGGCTCTTATTGTCCGGCCCACCAAAAGCAAGGTTGGTGGTGTTCAGTCCCCGACAGGAGCGAATGCGGTGTTTGGGTTCTCCCATTGGGTCGAAATGCCAAACACTCCCGTTCCCCGCGTGACAGACCAAGAGGCCGCCATCCGCATCGAGCGCCATGCCGTCGGGCCCGCCATGGCCGCCGGATAATTGGAGGAAGATACCGACCTTCGCCGTACCGCCATCATCAAGGAGTGGGACACGCCAGACCTGGTTCGCGCGGGTGACGGCCAAGTAAATGATATCTTCGCTCAGGTTCGGCACGAGGCCGTTCGGGCTCGGCACGGTATTGACGAGGCAATCCAGCTGACCGCCGTCTGGGGAGAGCCGGAACACCCGGCCGCTAGGGTCATGCATCCCGGTCAAGCCCTGATCGGTGAAATACATGTTCCCGAGGGCATCGAACACCAGATCATTGACGCCCTTGAAACTCTCGACCCGCCAGCGTTCGCAATACGGTGTCACGGTGCCGCTGTCCGGATCGAGCTGCAGAATACCGTTTTTGTAATCGGCAATGAAGATGCGGCCGTCCTTATGAATTTTCAGACCGTTCGGTTCGCCGTCGTATTCTGTAATCAGGGTCCATTCCTTATCGGGTGATATACGAAACACGCGACCGAAAGGAATATCGACCACATAGAGATTTCCGTCCCGGTCGAAAGAGGGACCCTCCAGAAAGGAATGCGGGTCATGTCCAAATTTATTGGCGGCAACCCAAGGGGTGCGCACGCTCTCTTTTTTGAACTTGTCCGGTATTTCCGTCCAGACTTCCGTCTCAACGTCTTTTGGCGGCGGATAAAGGCTCATGGGGTAATTCCTTTCTTTTGAAGTGAGCTATCCGGAATGAATGGTGCGACAAGCTGGCTATTTCAGGTTATTCGCTCATATCTATCCTCTATCCGTAATAGCGGCGAGATGAGAGACAAATGCCCGACGAATTCCAGGAAGCCCTAGATAAAATTTTCGCCGCTGATTCCGAGCTTTATGCGGATCGCGGGTTTGCCCGCCGCATCGGCTACGGTAAGAAGCCGGCCTTGCTAATCATCGATCTCGCCAATGCCTGGACACGGGAAGGGCACGCTTTTACCTGCGATGGGATGGACACGATTATTCCGGGCGTCCAAAAGCTGCTGGATGCGGCGCGGGCAAAAGGCATTCCCGTCGTCTACACCACGACTGCCTATGCAGACACGGAAAGTGAAAATTCCGATATGGGTCTTTGGAAAGAGAAGATCCCCGTCGAGGAGTTGAAAATGGGCAGCGATGCCGTTGCCATCGACGACCGCATTGCACCCCTGCCAACCGAACAGGTGATCGTAAAGAAAAAGGCGAGCGCCTTTCACGGCACAAACCTGTCCAGTTACCTGCAGTCCATTGGCGTCGATACGGTAATTGTGACTGGTGTTACCATGTGCGCTTGCGTGCGCCATTCGACGGAAGACGCCATCGCGGAAGGGTTCCGGCCCATCGTCGTGCGCGAGTGCGTCGGTGATCGGATCAGAGGCGCGGTTGAGTGGAACCTGTTCGATATTGATGCGAAATTTGGCGATGTGGAGCCGTTGGATAACGTGCTCGACTATCTGCGCCGCAATGACATTTAGAGGATGACAAGATGACCGTGGAAACACTCGCGATCTTGATGCCGGGCGACATGGGGCACGGCTGTGCCATAGCCTTTCGGGAAAACGGTTTTCGGGTTGTCACCAACCTCTCTGGGCGCAGTGACCGTACTAAGGGCTTGGCCGCGAAAGCGCAGATCGAGGATTTAGGATCGTTCGAGGAAGTGGCGAGGCAGGCTGATCTGATTCTCTCGATCTTGCCGCCTGAGAACGCCATCGAGCAGGGAAGGGTTTTCGCGGATGCGATGGTCGCCGCCGGCAGCACTCCCCCTTATGTCGATTGCAATGCGATTGCGCCCAGCACCACGGAGAAGGTAGGGGCTGAAATTGCGCGGGCCGGTGCGCTTTATATCGACGGTGGGATTATCGGCAACAATCCGGTGGCGGAGAATGGCGGCACGCGGCTCTATGTCAGTGGCCCCGACACGTCTGTCGTCCAGGAATTAGACGGCAAAGGCATGGTCATCCGTAATATTGGCGAGGAAATCGGTCGTGCGTCCGGCATGAAGATGGTCTACGCGAGCTCGACCAAGGGGACATTCTCGCTGCATTCTGCTGTCCTAACCACTGCTCATGCGATGGGATTGACGGAGGATTATTTGGAAGAGTTGCGCCAGAGCCAACCGGCGATGTTAGCGGCGATGGAACGAATGTTACCGCGTATTCCTTTGGATGCGGCGCGCTGGTTAGGTGAGATGCACGAGATTTCGGCG
>JABJCS010000583.1 GCA_018665505.1 Alphaproteobacteria bacterium | reverse complement strand
GTCTTCGATTACACCTTCGCGGCTTTGACGAAAATGCCCTCACAAATTCCGGGCGCTTTGGCGTTCGCATCCGCCATCAAAAAGATGAGAACGGGGGCGGCGAGAAAAAGACGAAACAGTAGACCTCTGAATAGAAGGAGTATTCGCAGACGAATCATCGAATTCTAACCCAGCCCTACGGGAGTGTCAGCGGCTGTCATGTGGCGGCGAGATCTTTCACCAATCCGCGCGCCCGATGTGCTTGCTCTTCCGCCATCTTCGAACACAGCCCGGTATAGGCCGTCGGGTCGAGAAGCGCTTCTATCTGCGCTGGTGTGAGATGCCCCGTGACGCGCGCGTCTGCTGCAAGAAGATCGTTGAAAGTATCGCTCCCGACGGCGGCGGCCTGTGCGGCGTCATAGACGACATCGTGGGCCTCTTGTCGGCCGACATGTTCACCGAGCGCCAACATCATTGGCTCCGCCATGATTAAGCCGTCAGTCAGGTCGAGATTGGCGCGCATGCGCTCCGGCTTTAGCACAAGTCCTTCCGCTAAGATGCGTACCCGCTCCAGGGTGTCACCCATAAGGGTACAGACCTGGCTTTGGGCGTAGCGCATCATCAAGGATGTTTGGCGATTGGCTTCGTGTTCCGTCATCACCGTTTCCATTGCCAAGGGCACCATCGTTCGGATCTGCGCCGCATAGGCCATGATATCTTGCGAGAGATGCGGATTGCGTTTCTGCGGCATGGTGCTGCTGCCGACGGTGCCGGGGGAGATTGGCTCTTCCACCTCGCCGAATTCCTGTTTCATCCCGGTGTAGATTTCATAGCCGAACTTGCCGCAGGTCGACGCCAGAAGCGCCAGCAACATCACGTGTTCCGCCAGATGATCCATGATGCTGCGGGCTGGAACTGGCATGGCAGGCATGTCGAGATGTGCCGCCATACGGGCTTGCACATTCAAGCCTTCCTCTCCGAACGACGCGACTGTTCCCGCCGCCCCGCCCAACAGAGCCTGGAAGACTCTTGGCTCGCATTCCTTGAGGCGTTCGGCATGGCGCGCGAATTCGTCGATCCAGATGGCGACTTTCAACCCGTAAGTGGCGGGCACCGCGTGTTGGCCATGGGTGCGACCGGGAAGCGCCATATCTTTCGACTTGTCCGCAAGCTCCGCGAGGGCTGCGAAAATTCGACCGAGCTGTTGCAAATAAATTCGGTGCGCCCGACGCAACTGCAGCAGGTCGCCGGTTTGCGTGATGTTCTGCGTCGTCGCACCCCAGTGCACGTAGTTGCCCGCGTCGCCGTCGCAAATCCGTGCGAGTTCCCACACCAGCGGCACCAAAGTGTGCGCGGTCCGGGTGAAACCTTCGGTTAACCGCTCGCGATCGAAAAGGGAGAGATCGCATTTGCGCACGATCTCATCCGCCGCCGCTTGCGGGATCATTCCGAGTTCGGCTTCCGCCTTGGCCAAGGCCGCCTCCACGTCGAGCCACGCTTGCCAGCGCGCGTCTTGATCGAATAATGCCGTGATGCCGGGGTCCGGGACCCGGAGCGATGTCGGATTACCTTGCTGCATGAGATCGTCTCCCGAGAAATTTTCTGTACGTACAGTTTGATATGCGTCGCTGGTGGCCTGTGGCCAATCGTCCTACGTTTATTCTGTAAGACCGGACAATATGGGAGGAAACCGCAATGGCGACGGCCCAATCGACACAGAAATCGGCGACCTGGAAATCCGCGGCCAAGGAACCGGCTTCCAACATGCAATTACCGGCCGATGTGCTGGAAGGGATTTACACGACGATGTGCCGGATCCGGCGCTTCGATGAGATGACCCATAAATTGTTCGATGAAGGCCATGTCAAAGGCACCGCGCATAGTTATGTGGGCCAAGAAGCCATCGCCGCCGCCGTGGGCGCCAACCTACGCGAAGATGACTACATGGCGAGCAATCATCGCGGCCACGGACACTGCATCGCCAAAGGTGCGGACATCTCTTTGATGATGGCGGAGTTGATGGGCCGGGAGAGCGGTTATTGCGGCGGTCTCGGCGGTTCCATGCATATCGCCGATATGAACCTGAATATTCTGGGTGCGAACGGCATTGTCGGTGCCGCCATGCCACTTTCCACTGGAGCGGGACTGGCTGCGAAACTGCAGGGCAACGGCCAAGTGGTGGTAGCGTTTTTTGGGGACGGTGGATCGAACCAAGGTGTCTTTCATGAATCCATGAACTTGGCATCGGTGTGGAAACTGCCGGTGCTGTTCGTCTGTGAGAACAATCAGTACGCCCTCAGCACGTCTTACCGGCAAACCACATCCGTCGATCAGGTGGCGCGGCGGGCGCAGGGCTACGATGTTCCCGGCATCACCATCGACGGCAACGATGCGGTGGAAGTTTATTTGACGGTGCGGGAAGCAGTAGAGCGCGCACGAGCGGGTGACGGTCCAACCTTGATCGAGGCGATGACCTATCGCTGGGGCCAGCATTCGATGCGCGCCAATCTGCGCGATCCCCGGCCCGAGAAGGAATACAATGACTGGGTCAAACGCCGCGACCCAGTGAAGCGGATCGAGAAGACAATTCGCAGTGAGAAGGCGGTTGCGCCCAAACGCATGAAGGAAATCACCGCGTCAGTGGAGAGTGAGCTTGAATCCGCTATCGCTTTTGGAAAGGGTGGAGAGGAGCCGACGGTGGAGGAAATGCTCGCCGCCGTTTATTCGCCACACGCCCATTACGATGAGCCCGGCACCGAGGGTGTCACCCGCGAACTGGCCTTCACGGAAGCGCTCAACGAAGCCATGCAACAGGAGATGGCGCGTGACGATACGGTCTTCCTGATGGGCGAGGATGTCGGTGCCACGGGTGGCATCTTCCAGGTCTCGAAAGGTTTGTTCGAGGAATTCGGAGAGGCCCGGGTCCGCGATACGCCGATTTCAGAAGCGACCTTCGTCGGTTGCGGCGTCGGCGCGGCCATTGCGGGCATGCGGCCCATCGTCGAATTACAGATTTTTGATTTTGTCGCGCTGACCATGGATATGTTGGTCAACCAAGCGGCCAAGTTCCGCTTCATGCTGGGTGGAAAACCAAAAGTGCCCTTGGTGGTGCGCGGCCCGCAAGGCGGCGGCATTCGGATGGCGGCGCAACACAGCCAGAGCCTGGAAGCCTGGTTCACCCATGTGCCGGGCTTGGTGGTCGTGGGGCCGTCGACACCCTATGACGCCAAGGGTCTGCTGACCGCGGCCATCCGCGACGATAACCCAGTCATCTTCCTCGAGACGAAATTACTTTATGTCGAGGGCGGCAACGGGCCGGTGCCAGAGGAGAGCTACGCCATCCCGATCGGCAAGGCGGACGTGAAGCGGGAAGGGACGGACGTGACCGTGGTCGCCACCATGGCGATGGTGCCCCGCGCCCTCTCCGCTGCGCGGACGTTGGAGCGCGAAGGTATCAGCGTCGAAGTCGTCGATCCGCGCACGCTGAAGCCGCTCGACGAGGAAACCATCCTAAACTCGGTGGAAAAGACCAACCGCGTCTTGATCGTGCATGAAGCCTGGACCACGGGCGGTTTCGGCGCGGAAGTGGCCGCGATGATCGCCGACAAGGGGTTTGATTGGCTCGACGCACCGGTTAAGCGCCTCGGCGCGATGGACACGCCGATGCCCTATAACGACGAGCTGGAACGCGCGACCATTCCCTCGACGGAAAAGATTGTGCAGACGGTGAGAGAATTGTTGCGGTAGGGGCCGGTTTGAGCGGATGCGATTGGCGATAAGTCACTCGCATGATACTTTTTTCGAAAGAGACAATCGCTATGGGGAGGGTCGATGTGTCAGCAGAACTTAATACGACGGTTATTCAACCGGGCTTCGTCGCCTCGGTAGAGGGTGTAGATCTCGGACAGGTCCCGGGCTCGGAATTGGAAGACCGGCTTCGGGAACTCCATGGTCGGTTCCCGATCCTGGCGTTTCCGGAGCAAGACCTGACACCCGAGTCCTTCGTCGCGTTCGCCCGCGTCTTCGGCGATATCGAGATCGACGCGCACGTCCCGCAATTTGCCCATCCCGGCATGCCGGAACTGATTTATTTGACCAATATCGATGCCGACGGAAACCCCGATCCGGCTTCCGCCGGGCGCGGGTCCGCCTGGCATTCAGATAGCAGCTATAAGCCCGAGCCGTGCGCCCACACGGTGCTCTATGCGCTCGAAGTGCCAAGCAAGGGCGGTGGGACGGTCTTCGCTGATATGTATCGCGCCTATGAAACCCTGCCCGATGACATGAAGGCGCGCATCGACGACCGCCACGCGCGGCATTTGTGGAGTCAGGGTCCGGCTGGCGGTGGTCATATACCGCTGACATCGGAGCAGGAAGCGGCCTTGCCACAGGTTGTCCAGCCGATGGTGCGAATTCACCCGGTGTCCGGTCGTAAGGGGCTCTATGTGAATCCGCTCCACACGACGGAGATCATCGGTATGGACCCCAGCGAGGGTAATGAAATTCTCTCCTACCTCTTCGATCATTCGATCAATTCGGACTTCCAATATCACCACCATTGGCTGCCCCGGCAGCTGGTGATATGGGACCAGCGTTGTACGATGCATAAGGCGGAGGCAGCCTATTCCATGGAGGAGCGTCGCCGCTTGATGCGCACGAAAATCGCCGGTCACGCGGCCTAAGTGCGGATGATGATTCCTCGGTGATCAAAACCTATCAAGCCACTGGTGGGTTCAACCTGCCAGAAAAGAAGGACTAGCGATGTTACTCGGATGTATCGCCGACGATTTTACCGGCGCCACGGATCTGGCTGGAACTCTCGTGAAATCCGGCATGAGCGCCGTCCAGCTTATCGGTGTTCCGGACGCAAATACGCCGCCGGTCGAAGCGGATTGCGCGGTCGTTGCCCTGAAGTCCCGCACCATCCCGCCGGCGGAAGCGGTGGCACAGTCGCTGGCGGCGCTCGAATGGCTGCGAAGTCAGGGGTGCAAACAAATTTTCTTCAAATATTGTTCGACCTTCGATTCGACCGATGATGGAAATATTGGTCCAGTGGCCGATGCCTTAATGGAGGCCCTCGAGACGGAGTTCACAATTTTCTGCCCGGCTTTTCCTGCCAACGGGCGAACGATTTTCAAAGGTTATTTGTTCGCGGGCGATGTGCTCTTGAACGAAAGCGGCATGCAGGACCACCCATTGACACCGATGACCGATCCGAACTTGGTCCGCGTGCTACAGCGTCAAACCGAGAGCAAGGTCGGCTTAGTGGATCATCGTGTTTTGGGCGACGGCAGTGCGGCGGTGCAAGCGGCTTTCGAGGCGCTCAAGGCGGACGGTGTGCGGATGGCAGTGGTCGACGCGATGAGCGAACAGCATTTAATGACCATTGGTGCCGCCGTAGACGGCATGTCGCTTATCACCGGGGGGTCGGGGGTCGGGATCGGGTTGCCAGATAATTTCCGCATGGGTGGAACCGCCGCTGATACGTTGCCGGAGATCAAGGGGTTTTCCGCCATCATTTCGGGCAGTTGTTCGCGGGCGACCCAAGGACAAGTCGCGAACTTCAAGAAGAGCGGTCCCGCATTTCAGATCGATCCGTTGAAGCTGGCGGCGGGTCAAGATATTGCGGCACAGGCCTTGGAATGGGCGCTTCCCAAGCTCACCGATGGGCCGGTGCTGATTTACTCGACGGATGAACCCGGTGAGGTGGCGGCGGTGCAAGAGAAGCTCGGTCGAGACGCTGCCGGGGAAATGATGGAACAAGCATTGGCGCGTGTCGCCGAAGGATTGGTCGACGCGGGTGTGCGGAAACTGATCGTCGCCGGTGGCGAGACGTCCGGCGCCGTGGTCAGCAAACTCGGCGTGCAAGGGCTGCGGATCGGACCTGAGATTGATCCAGGCGTGCCGTGGACGGTCAGCCTTGGCGAACGGGAAATAGCGCTTGCCCTGAAGTCGGGTAATTTCGGCG
>JABJCS010000582.1 GCA_018665505.1 Alphaproteobacteria bacterium | reverse complement strand
GTAGCACTGATCGAAAACGCACTCGCCTATGCCGTCTTGGCGGCGGGTATCGCCGCGATTTCGATCTGTTACGAACGCCTGCTGGCGCGGATTGCCAACGATCCGCTGTATAATGGCATGCCGTTCATGGATTAAGGCGCGGCGACCTCACAACAGGTCGCAAAGCATTGCCACCAATGGCTCATCCGCGGGCGGCATCGGATAATCGCGCATCCGAACCGGCCGCACCCAGGACAGTTCCTGCCCTTCCTTCGGCTGCGGCGTTCCTTGCCAAACCCGGCACACATAGAGCGGCATCAGCAGGCGAAAATCTTCATATTCATGGCTCGCAAAAGTAAACGGCGCCAAGCAAGACTCGCGGGTATCAACACCCAGCTCTTCCTCTAATTCGCGGATCAGCGCCGCTTCCGGCGTCTCACCGAGGGACACCTTGCCACCGGGAAATTCCCACAGCCCGGCGAGCTTCTTACCCGCGGGCCGTTTCGCCATCAGCACGCGGCCGTCCGCATCCACCATCGCCACGGCGACGACGAGCAGGGTCGGTTTACTGGCGGCATTCGTCGCCCAGTCCCTTTGCGCCAATTGATATCGAAATGTCGCGACACCATCGCAACGTCCGCGCGTCTCCACCGCCTCGCCGGACTTCTCAAATCCCGCCGCCAATAGGACCTTCTCCGAGACCAGGTTACCTTGCATCACTTCCGCTTCGAGCGCCGTCAGCTCCAACGCTTCGAAGGCCAGTCTCGTGATCCTTTTCGCCGCTTCTCCGGCATAACCCTTGCCCCAATGGGGCCGGGCAACCCAATAGCCGATATCACCGACCGCCGCTTCCGCGTCGATCCGAATGCATCCGATGAAATCGCCGCTCGCGATTTCTTCCACCGCGAAGACCAACCGGTTTTCTTGCTGCGAGGCTTCGATATAAGCGCGGCCATCCGCTTCGCTGAAAGGATGGGGGATAGCCGCCGTCCAGCGGGCGACCTCTTCGTCTCCAGCGAACTCAATTAAGGATTCCAGGTCGCGTTCGTCTAGGGAGCGGAACCGCAATTGCGCGCTGGTGAAGGGCAGGCCCGTCCATCCGGCTCCGGCCGCCCAGCAGCCGGTTTCCGGTGGTGACGACATGCTACAGCGCGGACCAGACCCGGGCCTTGCCGCGTCCGATCCCGATATCGATTGTTAAATGTACCTGACCGGATTTGAGATGAGAGATCACCGCACCCTCATCAATATCAGGCAGTGATTCTCCGGCTTTCGCCACCACGACATCGCCGATGGAAATGCCCAGCAAATCTCGTTCAGCTTTCTCCCCGGCTTTGCCGACCGCCATGACAATGCGGCCCGCGCGAGGCTCCGCCCCGGCAATGCCCTTGCGCACCAATGTGGAATCGACGATGGCCCGGCCGATATTTCGCGCCGCCCGTTGTGATTCCGCGCCGACCACATCACAGGTCAGCAAATTCCCCGTTGCCGCGCCGTCGCGCACAATCATCCGGGCCAACTCGATTGTCATGTCTTCAAGTGCGGCGCGAAAATCCCTTAAGGCAGGATCGCTGGCGCGTTCGGTCTTCGGTTGGCGTTTCACCTGTCCCGTCGCGGAGAGCAACACCGTATCGCTGGTCGAGGTGTCACCGTCGACGGAGATACAATTGAACGAACGGTCGACCGCCCGCGTCAGACAACTTTGCAGCACCTTCGCCGGTATCTTCGCATCTGTGAACAAGAACGAGAGCATGGTGCCCATATCTGGCGCAATCATGGTCGAGCCCTTAGCAATACCCGCCAAGGTCACATCGACATTGCCGATCTTCACTTTGCGCACGGCTGCTTTCGGAAACCGATCGGTGGTCATGATGCTGCGGGCGGCGTCATGCCACGCGGTTTTCTTCAACGCTTTCACGCCCATCGGCACTTTATCGGCGACGAAACGGGTCTCTTTCTTCTCACCGATGACACCCGTCGACGCGAGGAAGACTTGCGACGTGCGGCAACCAATCAATTTCGCGGCGGCGGCGGCCGTGTTCTCCACCAGCTTGCGCCCTTGTCCGCCCGTAAAGACGTTCGAGTTTCCCGAGCTTGCCACAATGGCGCGGACCTTGCCGCCCGGCAACTGGCGCTTGCTCCATTCGACCGGCATCCCAGGGCACCGCGAGCGCGTCAACGTGCCGGCGATGGTCGAGCCCGGCACCAATTCAGCGACGAACAAATCTTGTTTGCCGTTATCCTTCAGGCCGGCCGCGACACCCGAAATGCGGACGCCCGCAACACTCGGGATTTTCGGCAACGGTGGAAACGCGTCTTTCTCAGGCATGATAGACCTCAGGTTCTATAATCTGCGTTGATCTCGATATAACCGTGGGTCAGATCACAAGTCCAAACCCGCGCTTTGCCGCGACCGACGCCGACATCGACGGCAATCTCGACCTCTCGGCCCGACATATGCGCGCCAGTCACAGATTCGTCGTAGCCGTCGACCAATTGCCCTTCGACGGTAATCGGCAGCCCGCCCATACCGATGGACATTTTATCTCGGTCGGCCTTCTCCCCGGCTTTACCAACGGCCATGACGACCCGGCCCCAGTTCGGGTCTCCGCCGGCAATCGCGGTCTTCACTAAGGGCGAATTCGCGATGGCGAGCCCGATGCGCCGCGCCGCTGCGGCAGATTCGGCGCCGCTGACGTCGATGGTAACGAACTTTTGTGCCCCCTCGCCGTCGCGCACCACTTGGGTCGCGAGATCGACTGCCACTTCGCGCAGTGCTTCGCGGAAATTCTTAAGATGAGCATCGCCAACACCGCTGACGCGCGGATGTTTGGCCTGACCCGTCGCCGCCAGCAACATCGTGTCGCTCGTCGAAGTATCGCTGTCGACGGTGATGCTGTTGAAGGAGCGGTCGGCCGCATCGCGCAGCAGGCGCTGCAATATGGGAGCGGGTATCTTCGCATCGGTAAAGACAAAGGATAGCATTGTCGCCATATCTGGCGCGATCATGCCGGATCCCTTGGCGATGCCGACAAGAGTTACCTCGGATTTGCCGATCTTCACCTTGCGCATGGATGCTTTTGGGAACGTGTCGGTGGTCATGATCGCCGCCGCGGCATCGGCCCATTTCGCCTTGCCGAGCTTGCGGGTGACCAAGGGCAATTTGCTCGCGATATAATCCTGTTCGACGGGAACGCCGATCACGCCGGTCGAGGCGATGTATATCTCGTTCCGGCGGCAACCAAGACGTTTCGCCGTCTCCGCGACGGTATACTCGACCGTGCGGTCGCCCGCCTTGCCGGTAAACGCATTGGCGTTGCCTGAATTGACCACAAGACCTCGAATGCGCCCCGTCTTCAAGATCGAGCGGCACCAATCCACCGGCGCGGAGGAGCATTTCGATTGCGTGAAGACACCAGCGACTGTCGAGCCTTTCGCGAGTTCGGCGAAAAATAAATCATGGCGGCCGCTCTCTTTTAAACCGGCGGAGACGCCCGCGACGCGGACACCCGGCACCGGCGCCAAAACAGGAAAACGACTGGGCGCGAGGGGCGATTTCTTGAACATGATCTGTCTACTTCTTAGCAGGTTTAGCGACACTTGGCGGCGGTAGAGGCTGGCCTTCAAGCGTGAAACGCTCGATTTTGGCAGCGCCTCGCGCGGACGTCAGAATTTCAGCGGTGAGAAGGCGTCCGAGATCGCGGGTAATTTGCGGACGCACTTGAGCGAACGGTGGGACGGAACTATTCCGCCGATCCTCGACCTTAATGATATGCCAGCCGAATTCCGTCTTTACCGCTGTTTCGGTCATCTCGCCCGGTTTCATCGCGAAGGCTCTATCAGCAAAGGGTTTCACCATATCACTCTGGCGAAAATAGCCGAGGTCACCACCTTGCGGAGCAGCGGGATCCTTTGAATGAACCTTCGCGACTTCCGCGAACGGCTGCCCGCCCTTGATCATCTTCACGACTTCTTTCGCTTCGTCTTCGGTCGACACCAGGATATGGCGGGCCCGCACTTCCGGCCGCGATGGCGTTTTCTTCGCAAGCTCGTCGTAACGGGCTTTCAGCTTTTCTTCCGTGATGCTTTGCTTGACCAAGCGATTCAAATAGACCCGTCCGATGATCGAATCTTCGGCGACTTTGACCGCCGTCTTCACTTCGGGATCACCCGCGAGGTTGTTCAAACGACCATGGATCGTCAGCAACCTCCCATTGATCAACTCCTCAAGGAGCTGACCGTAGACAGCCCGCAATCCGCGCTGGCGATGTTGACGGGGCAATTGTTGGAAAGCTTGAAGGATCTGGCTGGAGAGTATTTGTTCACCATCGACCGTCGCGATAACCACGTCCTTGGCCAAGCGGTCGCGCACCGATTGGGCGTCGGCGGAAGCGGGCGCAAAGAGGATTGCCGCTGTAACAGTCAGCACGGTAGCAATGGCGCGAAGAAACATCGATTATCCCTCAATCACATCGAAAAGATGCCTTGTTTTCCTGTCTTTTAGCCAGTCTGCATCTTAATTGGCATAATGCATATGTATCGGCGCGGAACAAGTGTTGGACGTCATGCCGGACCCAAGTTGGTCTTTACACCTATTTATCCGGAGGATAGGCATATGTGCGCTTGCGCTGGAAACACGCGCTATTCGTTGACAGGCGGGTTTTAGACCATCATATGTCACCAGCGCATCGCCACGCCGATGCGTTTCACAATTGTAGTTTCCCTGTATTCGAGGTCGCGATGATCGGCGGAGTTTTGAAACGGGTGTTCGGATCGTCAAACGACCGGATACTGACGCGTCTACAAGTCAAGGTCGATGCGATCAACGCGGCGGAAGCGGACATCCAAAAGCTCTCCGACGACGACCTGAAGGGGCAAACAGCGAAGTTCCGGACCCGTCTCGAAGCCGGTGAGACGCTTGACGATATTTTGATCGAGGCCTTCGCAACCGTGCGCGAAGCAGCAGTCCGTACATTGGGCCAGCGGCATTTCGACGTGCAGCTTCTCGGCGGCATGGTGTTGCATCAAGGCAAGATTTCGGAAATGCGGACGGGTGAAGGCAAGACCTTGGTCGCCACCTTGCCGGTCTACCTCAACGCCATTGAAGGCAAGGGCGTTCATGCCGTCACGGTGAACGACTTCCTGGCGCAACGCGATGCCCGCTGGATGGGCCAAGTCTACGAGTTCCTCGGCCTTACGGTCGGCTGCATCGTGCATGGATTGGATGACGACGAACGCCGCCAGCAATACGCCTGTGACGTGACCTACGGCACCAACAACGAGTTCGGTTTCGATTATCTGCGCGACAATATGAAATTCTCATTGGACGAGATGGTTCAGCGAGAGTTCAATTTCGCCATTGTCGATGAGGTCGACTCCATCTTGATCGACGAAGCGCGCACACCGTTAATCATCTCCGGGCCAACCGAAGAGACCACGGAGATGTATCTCCGCGTCGACAAGCTGATCCCCGATCTGAAAGACGAAGACTTCGAAAAAGACGAGAAACAACGCACCGTCACCATGACCGAGCTGGGCTCGCAGCATATCGAGGATTTGCTCGAAGAATCCGGCATTCTGGAGCAGGGCAACCTGTACGACGCGCAGAACATTTCGCTGGTCCATCACGTTAACCAGGCGCTGCGCGCTCACAAATTATTCAGCCGCGATACCGATTACATCGTCAAAGACAATAAAGTCATTATTATCGACGAGTTTACCGGCCGAATGATGGAGGGCCGACGCTATTCCGACGGGCTACACCAGGCCCTGGAAGCGAAAGAAGGGGTCGAAGTTCAGACAGAAAATCAAACCCTGGCGTCGATTACGTTCCAGAACTATTTCCGGCTCTATCCGAAACTGGCGGGCATGACCGGCACCGCAATGACGGAAGCGGCGGAGTTCGGCGAGATTTACAGCCTCGAAGTACTCGAAATTCCGACCAACCAGCCGATGGTTCGCAAGGATCAGGACGATGAGATTTATCGCACGACCGGTGAGAAATACGATGCGATCGTCGACCAGATCGCCGAATGCCACGAGCGCAATCAACCGGTCCTGGTGGGCACCGTCAGCATTGAGAAATCGGAAGAACTCTCGGAGCTTTTGAAGAAGCGTAAGATGACGCATGAGGTGCTAAACGCCCGTCACCACGAGAATGAGGCCTTCATCGTCGCCGACGCGGGTACCCCCGGCGCGATCACCATCGCGACGAACATGGCGGGGCGCGGGACCGATATTCAGCTCGGTGGCAATCTCGAGATGCGCCAGTGGCGGGAACTCGACGGCATTGACGACGAAGCGGAACGCGACCGCAGGACGGCCGAGATCACCGCCGATATCGCCGCGAAACAAAAAATCGTGAAAGACGCGGGCGGGCTTTATGTCCTGGGAACGGAGCGTCACGAATCTCGACGCATCGACAATCAGTTGCGCGGCCGCGCAGGACGCCAGGGCGACGCCGGTGCGTCGAAGTTCTTCCTCAGCCTCGAAGACGATTTAATGCGCATCTTCGGCTCCGAGCGGATGGACAGCATGCTGCAAAAACTTGGACTGGAGGAAGGCGAAGCCATCGTCCATTCCTGGATCAACAAGGCACTTGAAAAAGCCCAGCAGAAAGTTGAAGCCCGCAACTTCGACATCCGCAAGCAATTGCTCCGCTTCGATGACGTGATGAACGATCAGCGGAAGGTCATCTACGAGCAACGCAAGGACCTGATGCGGGCCGAGGAAGTCGCCGAAACCATCGCCGACATGCGCCACGAGGTAATTGAGGATGTGGTCACCAGATGCATTCCTTCGGACGCTATGTCAGAGCAATGGGACCTCGCAGCACTTCACGAAGAATGCCTGCGCCTACTGTCTTTGGATTTACCGGTAGCGGAATGGGGCAAAGAAGAGGGCATCGCGGACGAGGAAATCCTGCAACGTCTGCTTGATGCCTCAGATCGCAAAATGGCTGAGAAAGCCGCCAATTATGGACCGGCGGTCATGCGGATGGCGGAGAAGAGCCTGCTGCTGCAAATTCTCGATCATTCTTGGAAAGAGCATCTCCTGCAGCTAGACCACCTGCGCCAAGGCATCGGCCTGCGCGCCTATGCGCAGCGCGACCCCTTGAACGAGTACAAGCGGGAAGCGTTCGAGATGTTCGAAGAAATGCTGGGACGGGTCCGGCAATCCGTGACCGAGATTTTGAGCCATGTGGAGCTTACCTTCGATGGCACCGAAGAGGATGCTTTCCGCCGCGACATGCCCGAGATGGCGGAGACGCGCGAGGACCCGGCTCTAGCCTTGGGCGGCGGCGGATCCAACCCGGAAGACGGCGAACTCGCGAGCGCTCCGGTGCAAACGAGGAATGCCGCCGCGGTCGTCGACCCCAATGATCCCGAGACGTGGGGCAAAATCTCACGGAATGCGTCCTGCCCCTGCGGCTCCGGTAAGAAATACAAACATTGCCACGGCCGCGCGCACTAAGACACAACGACCGACGAACCGCCGTCGCGACGGTGGGAATGCCCGGCTATAATTCCAGATTCGCTCCGCGCCCGGAATGGCGAATTTTATTTTCATGTAGCTATATCCCGCCGCACCACGCATCATTTCCTCCGGCTGGCAGGAGCGAACCGATATGCACAATCGTCGTGAAATATTAACAGGAATGACCGCGAGCATCGCCGGTCTGCCTCTCGCGACAATCCTTGGCGATCCAAAACTCGCGCACGCGGCGGCTTCACTGTTGGAGCGGCACTCAATGAAGCTTACACATGGCAAGACAGTGAGTGCGTATCTCGGCCTTCCCAAACGGACGCCCGCACCCGCGGTCGTGTTGTTCCACGAATGGTGGGGTGTAAACGATCAAATCAAGGCCGTGGCCCAGGAATTCGCGGAAAAGGGCTATGTCGCTCTCGCCGTCGACCTCTTTGACGGGAGGGTGGCCACAGTGCGCAACGATGCGAAACGGCTGATGGGCCGGGTCGGGCGGGCCGAGGCCTTAGAGATAAGCCGAAAATGGCTTCAATGGTTAAAATCACAAGAGAGCGTCAACGGCAAACTGGCGACTATCGGATGGTGCTTCGGTGGTGGCTGGGCACTCAGCGCGGCCACGGTCGAGCCCGTCGATGCTACCGTCGTCTATTATGGCCGGGTCAATCATCCAACCGGCGAACTGCGGCATCTCAAAGGACCGGTCATGGGTCATTTCGCAACGCACGACATGTGGATCAACCGCGACATGGTCACGCTGTTCGAATTGGGCATGCTGAAGGCACAGAAACGCTCGATCAGCCATTGGTATGAAGCCGGCCATGCATTCGCCAATCCGACTGGCAGTCGATACGACAATAAAGACGCAGCACTCGCCTGGCAGCGAACAATGGCGTTTTTAGAGACTGAGTTTAACCGGAAATAAAAGGCTCTAGCGTCGCAATCCCTCGCGACGTTCGATATCGATCGCCTTCCGGGCCGCACCATTCTTACGGAGCACTTCGATATAATCGAGATAAACCTTGAGGATTCCCGGAACATCGGGATTAAGCCGTTCCCACAACGCGACGCTACTCGGATGAGAGCGCCGGGTGTGCATGCGGAAGGTTTTGCACCAATTGTCCTCCAACGTTCGGCGGAACTTAATCATCTCAGTCGATAGCTTATCAAGCCCAATATCCTGATAGGCGCGCTCTTCGTAGAGATAAGCTTCGCACTCCAAATCGATGGTGCGCACGTGCTCTAAACGGCCTCTATAGCGCTGCATGCCATGGCCGACCAATTCGTGCACCAAGACGGCAGCGAGCTCGGCGGCGGGCCACTTCGCTCCGTATCGCCCGACAACGGTGACGAACTGTTTAGACGAACCGCCAGCCTGATAATACTCGGGGAAATACGCGGCGATGGTGAGGCCGGAAAATCGGCTTTTCGGGAAATGCGGATCATAGACGATCACAACATTTCCGGCGCTTTGCAGGGTTTCGATCGCGCGAATGCTGAACGGTGACTTACGATGAAGAATATCGATGGCTTCCTTGAGACGCGCCATCGCCTTACGTGCTTCCAATGGTGTGATGTCGAGCTTCACGTCCGGCCGCAAGCCAATCGCACCGAGCGACAATCCACGGTAAGTTTCCTGCACAACGAACTGCGTGGCGGCGGACAGCCAG
>JABJCS010000060.1 GCA_018665505.1 Alphaproteobacteria bacterium | reverse complement strand
ATCATCATCAAGGACGCCGAATGGCTGGAGCATGAAGCCATCAGAATCGAACATGAGGTTAGTGCGGCCGCACATGAAGAGATCACACTGGCGGAGATCGAAATCATCGTCATCGGCCTAATCGGTCTTGTTCTCGGTGTCGCTCTTTCCATATTCATGGCTGGAAGTCTTTCAAAGCCGATCCGCGCCATGACTGCAACCATGTCGGCGCTGTCGCACGGCGACCGCGACGTGGAGATTCCAGGCACGGAGCGGCACGACGAAATCGGTGAGATGTCGGAATCCGTACTCGTATTCAAGGAAGGCTTGGTTGAAGCCGAACGTCTCAGGGCTGAGGAAGAAGAAAAAGTTAAGGCAAAATTGGCAAGGACCCAGCGAATTGACGAACTCAATGCGGAGTTCGAGACGACAACTGGCCACGCCATTCAGACAGTTTCCTCCGCGGCAGAGGAAATGCGGGCGACCGCCGAGACCATGTCAGGCACGGCCGACCGTACCAACGAGCAAGCGACAACTGTTGCGGCTGCCGCCGAGCAGGCCGCGGTGAACGTGCAGACCGTCGCTGCGGCAGCGGAGGAACTCAGCGCTTCTATTGGCGAGATCAACCATCAAGTAACGCAATCGACGACCATCTCGCAATCCGCCGTGGAGGAGGCAGACCGAGCGAGTATGCAAGTCGGCGAGTTGGTGAGCACCGCGCAACGTATCGGTGAAGTCGTGAACTTGATCACAGATATCGCCGAACAGACCAATCTCTTGGCCTTGAATGCGACGATCGAAGCTGCGCGGGCGGGCGATGCTGGCAAGGGTTTCGCCGTCGTTGCCGCGGAAGTGAAAAGCCTAGCCGGCCAAACGGCCAAGGCGACGGATGAGATCAGCACCCAAATCGCCGATATTCAATCGTCGACCGAGCACGCATCGACGGCGATCGGCGGCATCTCGAATGTCATCGGGACGATCAATGAAATCAGCTCGGCGATTGCGGCAGCGGTCGAGGAACAATCGGCGGCAACGCAAGAGATAGCACGCAACATCGAACAAGCCTCTGCCGGCACGACTGAGGTGACGTCGAGTATCGTACATGTCACACAAGCGGCGGGCGAGTTGGCAGGCCAAGCCACAACGTTGCAGGACGACGTAAGTACTTATTTGACAAACATCAGAACTGCCTGAGTTCATCGGCAGCGCGCAAGATCGCTGATGTCAACTAGTAGCTGCGAAGAGATTCATGACCTAGATCCATGAAAGGTTAACGAGTGCAGACTGCATGTCGATTTCCCACTCCGCGATGGATCGAATTTCACGGTTCCGACCGACGTAGAGAATATCTATCGATACAGGCAATTCGACATTTTGTCTCTTTTGTGCTATACGACACCCTGTTCTTGAACACGTGAATACACAATTCAAATGCGGCCCGATGGGACCGAACACGCGCTGACGCTTGAATCAGCGGTATTGTAATACTGTGCATGGGGTTGTTCCGCGATTTTATATACCGCTGCGACGCATCGGGCGGCAACACCACATATCGCCGCCGCGCTTCGTAGACCTAAATTATCAGGAAAGCCCGTGACGGGCATGTAACGAGAGGGAGTAGCGAGATGGGTAAACGGATAGCGATTGTCGGGACAGGTGCGGTTGGCGGATACGCCGGGGCGCATATGGCGCAAGCGGGTGAAGACGTCACCTTTATTGATTTCTGGCCGGAGAATGTCGAGAAGATGCGGGCGGACGGGTTAAAGATCAGCCATATTCGCGACGTGCCGGAATTCACCGTGCCGGTGAACGCCATCCACATCACCGAGCTGCAGGCCACCGCCAAGGCCGAACCGTTCGACATCGCCTTCGTCTGCGTGAAGTCCTACGACACCGCCTGGGCGACGATGATGATCCAACAGTATCTGTCGCCGGGCGGTTATATCGTCTCTCTGCAGAACTGCATCAACGAGGAAACCATCGCCGGGATCGTCGGCTGGGGCCGGGTGCTCGGCTGTATCGCCAGCTCGATCACCGTCGACCTTTGCGAAGCGGGCCACGTGCGCCGCGCCGCCGGTAAGAGTGGCGAGAACCACACGGTCTTCCGGGTCGGCGAGGTCCACGGCCGGATCACGGATCGTGCCGAGGAAATCCGCGCCCTCGTGGCACTCTCCGACTCCGCCTATACCACGGAGAACATCTGGGGCGAGCGCTGGTCGAAACTGGTGACCAACGGCATGGCGAACGGCATGTCTGCCTCGACCGGCATGATCAGCAAGGAAATCTTGCTCGACGACGGGCTGCGTCATTTCTCCGCCAAGCTTGGCAGCGAAGGCGTTCGCGTCGGCCAAGCCTTGGGATATAAACTCGAGGAAATCCACCACATCGATCCCGAGATCATCGCCAAGGCAGGCGAAGGCGATGCCGACGCCAAGGCCAAGTGGGACGAGCATCGCCTGAAGGAAGCCAACAAGCCGGGCGGCGGCGCCCATCGCCCCTCCATGGGCCAAGATATGGTCAAGGGACGGCGCACGGAGATTGAGTACATCAACGGCTTCATTTGCGACAAGGCGGCGGAGATTAGTATGGCCACGCCCGCTAACGCCGCACTCACGGACATCGTGAAGCGGGTCTACAAGGGCGAGTTGGAGCCTGACAAAAAACACATCCTCGATCTGCGGATGAACTGAGGTACGCTCTCCTCACCCTAACCCTCTCCCACAAAGGGAGAGGGAATTACAGCGAGCCTCTCGGTACGTCCCCTCTCCCCTTGCGGGAGAGGGAGGGGTGAGGGGTACATAGAATTAGAGAGATTCTGAAATGCATTTCGACATCATGACCCGGGCCGATTCCTGGGAAAACATCGCGGCCCTTGCGCGCGATGTGGAGGGCGCCGGCGCCTCCGGCATCCTCTTCACCGAGGCGAGCCAGGTGCCCTGGATGATGATCGCCACTGCCGCACAGGCCGCGCCGAGCTTACATCACAGCACCGGCATCTCCGTCGCTTTTCCGCGCAGCCCGATGGTATCGGCGCAGATTGCCTGGGAGCTGGCGGCCAATACCAAGGGTAAGTTCCGGCTTGGACTCGGCAGCCAAGTGAAGCCCCATATCGAACGCCGCTATGGCGTCGCGTTCGAGCAGCCCGCCAAGCGCATGCGCGATTACGTGTTGGCGGTGAAAGCGTCGATCCGCGCCTTTCGCGGCGAAGAACGCCTCGCCCATGATGGCGAGTTCTACAAATTGAACCTGTTGACCCCGCAATGGTCGCCGCCGCGCCACGATTTTGAGGACATCAGGATCGACATGTCGGCGGTCAACCCGCTGATGCTGAAGGTGACCGGCGAAGTCGCGGGCGGGCTGCATGTCCATCCCATGCACTCGATGCCGTATATCCAAAACCGAGTGATCCCGGCAGTCACCGAAGGGGCGGAAAGCGCTGGGCGCACCCTCGACGATATCGACCTGATCGTTCCGGTCCTCGCGGTTGCGGGCGATACGGTGGAGGAGCGAGCCGCGACCGCCAAGGAAGCGAAAACCGCCATCGGTTTTTATGGTGCGACGCCGGGATACGCTTTCCAGTTCGATGATTTGGGATACGAGGGGACGCGCCTCAAACTGGCGGAGACCCTGCGCACCGGCGACCGTGACGCTTTGGCCGAACAGGTGAGCGACGAGTTACTCGACCAATTCGGTCTGATCGCTCGCTGGGACGACATGGCGGATAAACTGATCGAGCGCTACAAGGGCATCGCCAGCCGCGTCGTGATGTATCTCGCCAAACCGTCGATTGCGGAGAACCCGGCCAATCTCGCGAAATGGGGCGAGATCGCGCGCGCCGTTCGGGCGGGGTAGTCACGCAAAGTGATGGACCGTATCATCGAAATCATCTCCCGCACGCCGCTCTGGGTGTGGCCGCTTCTGGCGGCGTTGCTGTGGCTCGGTTGGCAGGCCTCGCAGACTCGTGTCGTCAAATTGCCACGGCTCGTAATCCTGCCGATCGCCATCCTCATCATGTCGATCGTCACGTTATTGTCGTTCGGGCCCAACGGCATCGGTATCTCGATTTGGGTGGGCGGCGTGTTGATCGGCAGCGCACTCGGTTGGTTCTCCTACCGAAGCGATGGTCTGGCAGTCGACCGAGAACACGGCTTGTTGAGACTGCCGGGCGAATGGAAAAGCCTCGGTCTCATCGTCGTCATTTTCGCCTTTCGCTACTACTGGGGCTACAAATCGGCGACCGCGCCGGAGTTGGTCGCCATTCCGACCGCGACCAGTAGCTATATCAGCTTCAACGGTATGCTGTCGGGCATTTTTATGGGCTGGCGACTGCGCTGTTTTCATCTCTATCGGAGCGCGCCGTCGGAAGATCTGACCTAACGCGTCGCTTGCCAAGCACCCGCGCCGTTCCTAACATTCGCACTAATAATGAAAATGCATATAGGGGAGAGAAACATGAGCGCCGAGCCAGCCAACACAAATCAAAACAACAACATCGCAGTCGCTAAAATCGACAATCCAGTCATGGTGCCGGGACGGCGCGATTTCCTGCAATATCGCGAGCTTGGCGTCACGAAAGCCAGCGAAGGTAAAATCCGCGCGCAGATCACTTCGGCTTCCCAGGGATTGTCCGAGGAGACCGGCTGGCACATCCATCTCTGCGAGGGGCAGTTCGTCTACATGTTGAGTGGCTGGGTCGATCTGGTATTTGCCGGCGGCCGCGTCGAGCGTGTCGGCCCCGGAGATTCGATCTACATCCCCGGCAACACACCGCATAACGAGACCGCGACCTCGGATTCGTTCGAATTGTTGGAAGTCTCGATTCCGGCGGATATGGGCACGGAGCCCTGCGACGCGCCGGACTAAACCGCGCTCGAATTGCTGAGCGGTAATTCCGCCAATTGCCCGAGTACGTCGTCCAATGTCGAGACGGCGGACCAGCCGACACGCATCATCTCGATGGCAGGGTCGTGCAGGTTGGGGAGTGTCGTTCCGGTGCATTCCTCGACGACGATCGGCATGTAATCGCGAAAGCTCGCGTCCTTCGATGTCGCGGCGACGCATTGGTTGGTCAGCACGCCGGTGAAGACGACGGTCTCCGCTTTCAAGCCGCGTAGGATGACGTCGAGATTCGTGCTGAAGAAGGCGCTGAGCCGCGTCTTCTCGACATACCAATCGTCGGACAACGCACCCAGAGGCTCATAGACCTCGTATCCCCATGTGTTCTGGCGCAAACCGCCATCCTTCAAGAAGGGGCGATGTTGCATGAACGGGCCACCGTCGACGACACCCTTGGTGCCGTGGCGGGTCCAAATAATCGGCACGCCGCGCCGCCGCGCCTCGGCGGTGAGCGCATTGATAGGATCGATCACCCGCTGCATATGGCTGATGTCGATGGCACTTTTCCCGTAATGCCCGTCATCATGGAGAAAATCGTTCTGAAGATCGATATGCACGATGACCGTGCGGCCCGGCACAAGGTCCACGCGCAAGGGCTCAAAAGGGATCGCACCCTCGACCGACGTGTAATCGCTCATCGTTGAACACTCCTAGTCCGGGCGGGGCTCCTTTTGAAAATTCGGATTACTCACCGCCGCTAATCGGAATAGATAGTAATCTCAGAAATATAGAAAGCGACAAATAGGAATCGACCGCCATGACCAATACCGCCGCCCACGTTCTCGCCGCCACGCTCGACCTCCATGGGGTCGATGTCGCCTATTGTGTGCCGGGGGAAAGCTATTTGCCGCTGACCGACGCCTTTATCGACTTCCCGCATATGCAGCTGGTGGTCTGCCGACACGAAGGTGGAGCCGGGTTTATGGCGGCGGCACATGCGCGCCTTAGGAACGAGCCCGGTGTCTGCATCATCAGCCGGGGACCCGGCGCCATGAACACCGCGATTGCGCTGCATGTCGCCTACCACGACGCGGAGCCGGTCGTGTTCCTGATCGGGCAAGCGGAGCGCGACGAATTAGGACGCGGCGCGTTGCAGGAAATGAACTATTCCAAGACATTTTCCGACACCGCGAAGATGGTCATCGAGGTCATCGACCCGTCGCGCATTTCCGAAGCAGTGGCCCGTGCCTTTCATGTGGCACAAGCGGGCACGCCCGGGCCGGTCGTGGTCGTGCTACCGGAAGATTTACTCTACGGCCCCTCCGACGCCGAACCGCTCGGCCCTCGCAAGAAAGCAATCACGGGTCCCGCCGCGTCGGACGCCGCACAGGCACTCGATATGCTGCGAAAAGCGGAGAAGCCACTCGTCATCGCAGGTGGACGTTTACACGGTGCCGAAGCGCTAGCGGATTTCACCGCCTTTGCCGAGGAGTTCCAACTTCCGGTCGCAACCTCGCAACGGCGCTTTCATGTCTTCGACAGCCGCCACCCGAATGCCGCCGGCCGGCTCTTCAATCGCGCACCGAAAGAGCTGCTCGACGCCATGCAGGAGACCGACCTGTTGCTGGTATTAGGTGAGCGTATAGGCCCCTCGATGAGCCAAGGATTCACTTTCCCAAGGGCACCGAAACCGGATCAGCCGATGATCCATGTCTGGCCAAGCACTGAAGAAGTTGGGCGAAATTTCCAACCGGAATTGGGCATCGGCTGCGATCCACACGAGTTTATCAAGGCGATGCGGGCCGAAGGTGCCAGTGAACTGCCGAGCGGTCGCGCCGCCTGGGTGCAGCGCCTGAACAGCATCCACAAGGAAGTCATGAACTGGACGCCGGTCTCCTCCAACGACGGCGTCGTCTTCGGCCATGTGGTGACCGCCATCGATAAACACATGGCGAAGGACGCCGTGGTCACCTGCGACGCTGGCAACTTCTCCAGCTGGCCGTCGCGTTTCCTAAACATGGGGCAAGAGAACATGTTCATCGGCGCTACTGTCGGCGCCATGGGCCCGGGCGTGCCGTCCGGGGTCGCCGCTGGGCTCTCTACCCCTGGCCGTCAGATCATTGTCTTTGTTGGCGACGGCGGGGCTCTAATGACCGGAAACGAATTGGCGACCGCCATCCAATATGGCGTGCCGATCAAGATATTCGTCTCCAACAACAACGCCTACGGCACGATCCGTATGCATCAGGCGCGTAGTTTCCCCGGCCGTAAGACGGCGACTGATTTAGTGAACCCGGATTTCGCTGCGTGGGGAGAAGCTTTCGGCGCAAAAGGGTTTAAGATCGAAACCGAAGCCGAGGCCGAGGAGATTGTCGCCGCTGCCATGGCTCATGACGGACCATGCGTGATAGAGACTCGAGTAAGCCTCAACCATAT
>JABJCS010000581.1 GCA_018665505.1 Alphaproteobacteria bacterium | reverse complement strand
CGCGCCCATCAGGCCAACAAGGAATGGAAACGGACACCATTTCGCGAAGTCGCCAATACCAACTGGCTAATCATCGGTTTCGGCCCCATCGGTATTGAGACCGCGAAACGCGCCAAGGCCTTCGGCGCCACAATCGATGTGATCCGGCGTTCACCTAAAACTTCCGAAATCGTAGATCGAGCCGGAACGATGGCCGATCTCCGCAAGTTCGTCCCGGACGCGGACGTCATCGTGATGGCCTGCGCGCTCAATGACGATACGCGAAAATTCGCCGGCGAAGATTTTTTCACCTCCGTCAAGGAGGGAGCGATCCTCGTCAATATCGCGCGCGGTGCGTTGATCGAGGACGGCGCGATGATCGCCGCATTGGACCGAGGTCAATTGGCAGGAGCGGCGCTCGACGTCTTCGATCCCGAACCGCTGCCGACGGACAATCCGCTTTGGGACCATCCGAAAGTGCGCCTTACCGCTCATACCTCCTTTGGAGGAGATGGTACCCGCCTGCGGTGGGATGAACTTTTCTTCGACAATCTTCCCCGCTACGTCCGGGGCGAAACATTGCTGCACGAAGTGAACCCCGCCGACATCGTGTAACCTTAGGAGACATCGCCATGGCGCCGCTTACCGGTAGTCGCAAAACCCGCAAACTTCCCTATGACGGGGTCAAGAACGGCTGGTACGCGACCTTGCCGGAACCCGCGCCGGCTCGCATCCTCGAGGGCGACATCACGGCGGATTGGCTCGTGCTCGGCGGCGGAGCCTGCGGCTTATCCTTCGCGCGCCGCTTGGCTGAACTTCGGCCCGATGACTCCATTGCCGTTATCGAAGGCATGCGCGTCGGCTACGGTACGTCCGGGCGGAACGCGGGTTTCATGCTCTCTCACCACAGCCATGGCGGCATTAAGAACCTTGACGCTGCGAAGAAAAGTGACCGCTTGTTCCAGACCGGGCGTAATTATCTACGCGAGATCGTGGAACATCATCAAATCCGGTGTAATTGGAGCGATTGGGGGCAAATTTACGTCTCCGCTTCACCACCCGGAGATGCGCATCTAGACGACGTCGCGAACGGTTTCGAGACTCTCGGCATCGCCCATACGGCAGTCGACCGAGATGAATTGGAGAGCATCACCGGCACTCGGTTTTACAATGGCGGCGTGCGGGTCGATGGCGGCTCCCTGGTGCAGCCCGCCGCGATGATGCGCGGCCTCGGCGAAACGCTGCCGCCCAACGTGACGCTTTATGAAGATTCGCCCGTCACCGAAATCCGCTCGGACAACGGCTTCACGCTCACCACCGACCAGGGCACGGCGCGCGCACCGAAACTAATTCTCGCCACCAATCTCTTCGCCGAGGAAATGGGATTTAAACGCCACCGCGTCGTACCCGTTGCCTCATTTGGCAGCCTGACCCGACCTTTGACCGACGATGAGAAGAAGCATGTCGGCACCGCTGGGGAATTCGGATTGCTTCCTTCCAGTCCGAACGGCAGCACCGTGCGGCTCACTCAGGACGGGCGTATCTTGATGCGAAATACGCTTTGGTATGCGCGCAGCAAACGCTTCGAGGACGAGCTCATCGCCCGTATGGAGACGCGCCATCGGCAAAGCATCGCCGAACGTTGGCCCGCTCTCGGCGAGGTTGATTTTGACGGCACATGGGGCGGCATCATGGCCTTTACCCGCAACGAAGGCACGGTCTGGGGAGAGATCGCCGACAATCTCTATATCCTAATGACCACCGACACCGCACCGATGACCCGCGGCACCGCGCTCGGCAAACTATTGGCCGAGGATCTCTCGGGCATCGATAGCGATGAATTACGCGCACTCAAACAAATGCCGCAAGCGGCACTGCTCCCGCCCGACCCAATTTTGAAGCTGTACATGAAACATCGCATTCGAGGGATCGAGCGGAATGAGGCAGGCGAGAAATAGACGAGGCCGCCTATTCCTCTAATTGCGGCAAGCGGTAACGGTCTTCCGGATCATCCCAACCGATGAAGTTCGGCTTCCGTTTCTCGGCAAAGGCCGAGCGGGATTCCATACGATCGCTCTTAGCGCCGTGATTATGAAGTTTATCCGCCAGTGCCTCATGGGCAGGCCCGACCGAAGGCCGCATTTGCCGCATCATATGGACCGTGTTGACGCGGGAAGCCGGCGGCAGCGTCAATAAATGCTCGCCCATCTCCAATGCTGCCGGGATCAAATCATCGGGCTCAACGAGCCGGTTGACGAAACCTAATTCGTAGAAGCGCTCGGCGGTGAACCGGAATCCCATCGCCATTTCCATGGCAATTGGGTACGGCAGGTTGGCGATATGCCCATGATTGTATCCACCGAGCAGCCAACGCTTCGCTTCCGAAATCTCGAACAACGCACCGCGCGCGGCGACACGTAAATCCGTTCGCTCCACCAGCATGAACCCACCACCCATGGCGAACCCGTTGACGGCGGCAATCACAGGTTTCTCCAGCGTGCCGTCCATAAAAGGATCGGACCGCGCCGGTTTGCGCCCGCCGGGAGCACCGTCTTGCAGCGATTCCTTCATGTCCTCCCCGGCGCAGAACCCTCGCCCGGCCCCGGTGAAGATCGCGACTTCCAGTGCATCGCTTTCACGAAAATCATTCCACACCTCGGCGAGTTCCGAGCGCATTTCGTGATTGAGTGCGTTCAAGCTGTTCGGTCGGTTCATCCGGACGATTAAAATTTGCCCATGGGTTTCTGTCTCAACGGTCGACATGATTGTGCTCCTCGGATTCAACGATGTGTTGGAGGGTAATCTAGGGCAGTGGACGTGGAAGGCCCGCCTGTCGCAGGATGACCCTACGTCTCAAGCGTGGCCACCGCCGCCGCTTTCTCTCGTGCTGCTGCGAGCAGGAAGTTAAGGTCGGTCCCGGTCGAGACATACCGGGCACCCATCTTCACAAACTCCGCTACTAGGTCCGGTCGTGAGGCGAGGCCGCCGACACCTACATGCATCCCATGTTTCGCGCAGGCGTCGATGGTCCTGGCGTAAGCGTCCTTGACACGGGGATGATCGAATTGTCCCGAGAGGCCGAAATCCGCCAACATGTCGTTCGTGCCGATCATCACCATATCGACACCATCCACCGCCGCGATTTCATCGGCGGCGTCGAGCGCAGCTTGGCTCTCGAACATCACCATCACGGTGGTGACCGCATTAACCTCCGCATAGAGATCGGGAATGGCCTGGAATCCGGTCACCGGCAACGCACCGGAGACACCGCGATCACCGACCGGCGCATACTTCGCCGCAGCGACCACGGCCTGCGCTTCCGCGACCGAGGAGACACCCGGCGCAATCACTCCCATGCACCCGCCGTCGAGCACGCGCGAGATATAGTCCGGCGTGTTGG
>JABJCS010000580.1 GCA_018665505.1 Alphaproteobacteria bacterium | reverse complement strand
TTAACCGTACATCCGGGGGCTGGACAGCCGAACGGCACTTTAGTGAATGCCTTGATCACCCATTGCGGCGACAGTCTTTCGGGCATCGGCGGGGTGCGGCGGCCGGGAATCGTACATCGTCTCGACAAGGATACGAGCGGTCTTATGGTCGCGGCCAAAACGGATGCAGCCCATGCCTCTCTCGCCGCGCAGTTTGAAGCGCATAGCATCGATAGGGCCTATCGGGCCTTCGTCTGGGGGACTCCCATCCCCTTGAACGGCGAAATCGAAGGGAATATCGGCCGCAGCCGACAAAACCGGACCAAAATGGCCGTCGTCCGGGACGGCCAAGGTAAGACCGCCTTGACGCACTACCGGACGTTATCGCGATTTGGCCGGACGGTCGGACTGCTGGAATGCCGGCTGGAGACCGGGCGGACCCATCAAATTCGCGTCCATCTGACCCATATCGGGCATCCAATCCTGGGCGACCCAGCCTATGGGAAGTCAACTGCCCATCGTCGCTCGCAAATTTCCGCCGCAACCTTGGATGCGCTCGAGAAATTGGGCCGGCAAGCCTTACATGCCGCCGAGCTCGGTTTCGATCATCCCATCTCCGGCGAGCGGATGAACTTCCAAAGCACGCTCCCAACCGACATGCAATTGCTAGAGAATTGCCTTAATTCAGACACGTTCGGACAATAGTCTGGAACTATTCCAGAATGCTCTTGAAATGCAATCTTGTGACCCCCATATATCACTCGATCGTATAGAGTGCTAAAGACACGTCCGCGAGGAGTTCGAATATGCCGTCATTACCTAGTGCAATTTCCATCAGCCCGGAAAGCAACCTGCATCGCTATCTGCAGCAAATCCGGAAATTCCCAATGTTGGAGAAGCAAGAAGAGTACATGCTGGCGAAACGTTGGCTTGAACACAACGACTCCGGCTCCGCCCATCAGATGGTTACAAGCCACTTACGGTTGGTGGCGAAGATTGCTTCCGGTTACCGCGGATACGGCCTGCCCCTGGGAGAGTTGATTTCCGAAGGCAATATCGGGCTCATGCAGGCGGTAAAGCGCTTCGATCCGGAGCGCGGGTTCCGCTTGGCGACCTATGCCATGTGGTGGATCAGAGCGGCTATCCAAGAGTATATCTTGCACTCCTGGTCGCTGGTGAAGATCGGCACGACGGCCGCGCAGAAGAAACTGTTCTTCAACTTGCGCAAGCTGAAAGGCCAAATCGAAGCGTTCGAGGAAGGCGACCTAACGCCGGAACATGTCGGCGAGATTGCCGAACGACTGAGCGTCACCGAAGCCGAAGTCGTGATGATGAACCGACGGATGGCTGGATCGGATCATTCGCTTAATGCTCCCTTGCGTGCCGATGCTGAGGGGGAATGGATCGATTGGCTTGCCGACGATTCGGAAAGTCAGGAGATCCAACTTGCCGAATCCGAGGAATATTCGAAGCGCCAAGACCTGCTGAAAAGCGCTCTTACCATCCTGAACGAGCGCGAACGGCACATCTTAACCGAACGGCGTCTTTCGGAAGAACCGAGCACGCTTGAAGATTTGAGCAAAGTTTACGGTATCAGTCGGGAGCGCGTGCGACAGATCGAGGTCAGAGCATTCGAGAAACTGCAAAAAGCCATTCGGAACGCCGCCATCGAGCAAAACCTGGCGACGGTGGAAGCCTGATTGGTTTAATCCTGCGATCTAGATTCGCAGGTCGTTATTCGTTTTCCGTCTCCTCATCCGAAGCAGCTGCCTCTTCCTCGTCAGAAGTAGCTTCCACGGGTGCTTGCTGCGGCGTCTCAGCAGGCTGCACAGTCGCCTGCCCTTTCACTTCGCCGCCCCACTCCTTGATCAATTCTTCCTGGCGATTGCCGATGGAGCGTGCCTTTGCCTCGTGTCGGACGGCCAAATAGGCCGTCATGATCGGTGTCATAATGAAATTCAACATCCAACCCACCGCGGCGGAGCTGTACATAATCATCAACACGGATGGCTCCCCGACCAGTAACAATACCCCGGAGATGGTGTTTTGACTGGTCCATAATTTTATCGCGTACGGCAGGCATCCCGCCAAGTTCAGATACCCAATTGCCCGCGCTGTCACCTTGCCCGGACGTTTGTCGACGATGAAGGCAACAATAGACGGCGCCATACCTATCACCATCAGCAAGATTGTCGGGAAGAACGCAAACACCAACATCGGCGCGACGACCCAAGCGATGATCACCCTTCCGCGTGCGTTCCCTCCTGCTTGCTGATCGTCAGACATTCACACCGCTCATCCCGCTAAAAGAACATCATCGCAATGACGATTATTACGGACGCAACACAAGTGATGAAACCCGAAACCGTCGATGACATCTGCGCACCCATCTCACGCGCAAAATAATCACGATGGGTTTTCTCATATTCTAGTCTTTGATCTTCCATAACCGTTCGTGAGTAAACCGCAACAGCTTGCTGGAATGCATTGGCGTCCGCCGCCACATCGCGCGGATCATTGACAGCTTCGACCAAACGCGACAATCGGCCGGTCCGCGTCGCCTTTTTTAAACCGTGACGGACCCGTTTTCGAATGCTCCGGCTGTGAAATCGCTTAATCGACGGCTCCAGCATAGACGCAATCGCACCTGAAAGGTCGACGAAATCGTGTTTGGAGACACGGTCTTGTATCGTCGCCAAGATCTTTACAGCCGCAATTAAGGAGACATGCGGATCCACCTTGTTGTCGAGATCTCTCAAATCGGGGGTCACTTGTCGGGCCATCTTCGATGCCAAGAACGCCGCGCCGTTCCGGTCGACCAGTGACTTTAATTCACCTGTTGAAACAGCGATGAACTCAAGTGCAGGCAACATACCATCCACCTCGACAAGATAATCAGTTTCGAAGATCGGTGACCTACACGGAAGATTGGGGTTCAGATCGTAGGCGACGCGTTCGATACCAAGGCCGAGGCCAATTCGATCGACATTGCTTCGCGCGTTCTCGTAATCGCCGACGAATTTTTCCTCCACCTCGGTCAAGCGCCGCTGATTTTTCTGCCAAAAACCCGGTAGCTTCTCACGCAGTGTCTTGCCAAACAGGTCCCGCATATTCTCGTCGTCCAAATAGGAGCCTATCAACGCGCCCAGACCTTCCACGGTTGCACGTAATTCGCGATATCGAATCGGCGCTTGCGGGTCCAAGGCAATGCACACGCGCGAGACCATCCAATCGTCGCTACGGTCTATCGCTACCGGATCGGTCATCGCGACATTGACGCTTTCAATCAGTTCCTCGTCACTGAACCCGCGTCGGAGCCAAACATTGAGTGATCCATCCTTGATGGGAGTGACGGCAGCGTCCCAATTGTTCGCAAACCCATTGGCGAGTTCGCGGGTCGTTTGATATTCCTCGCCATCAAAGACGAACGGCCTGTTCGCCTTGCGGGGAATAGCTTGCGGTTTTGGGTTTTGGCGGCGGCCGTGCGACCAAAATATAAGATCGCTGACGGTCCAACGTTCCTTCGGATCGTCATGCAACAACCCCCGTAACACTTCCATCATCGTCAGTGACAGGCTTCCCCTGCCGACCAGCGCATTATAGGAGCCGTGGGTCAGTTTTTCCTGAATGACTTGATCGTCCGTCATGCCCGCCAGAGGCACATGGCCGATCAACAGCGTTAAGATCGAAACCCCAAGCGAATAGAGGTCATTCAAAGACGAACCGTCGCCCCGCCCTGCGGGCAGTGCCATGCCACTTTCGATCGTCTCGAAAACCGTCGGCTGCGCAATAGCCGGCGGAGCCGAGACACAGTCGCCCAAAACCATACGCGACTGATCGGCGTCAGCATAAAAAATATTATCCGGCCGAATTGCCCGATGGGTAAGATTGTTGTTTGCGAGTAGTTCTAGAAATTCACCGCCGGGTCTGATCAGCAAGCGGCTAACAGTATCTTCATGTATCGGACGCATAGTGGCGTCCAAGCTCGGCATGACACGACCGCCATTTGGCCTGTCGATGACGACGACGGGACAGCGTCTGCCTTCCGACGTCCAATCGATTACTCCCCATTCTTGGGGCTTCAGCATCATCCGCGTCTCGAGGCTGCGGATTGGCATTATCTTATCAACACGCAAGGGAAGCATCGGATCGCAAATCAGCGCCATGACCGCTTTGCCGCGGTCTGCATTCACACTTGCGTTGTAGGCAATGCATGGCGCCACGTCATACGCCGGGATCGCTCCGCCAAGGTCTATCGAAAATCTACCCTTGAGCGTAACGCTGCCACTGGCCGAGTTTTCGTCTTCGTTGCTACCTGCTAGGTTAAGCGCCATGACGTCACATCGTTTCCGCTAACTATCGGATAAGCGTTCTGCCCCTCTTGGGCAAGAAATTTCTTCACTCAACGAAGTATTCGGAAGCGTTGAAAGTAACCGATATGCGGTTTTATTTGATATATTCAGTCCGCAAACGGGTCACGCACCATAATTGTATCGTCACGTTCGGGACTGGTCGATAACAGCGTCACCGGAGCTTCGATCAATTCTTCGATGCGGCGAATATACTTAATCGCCGTCGCCGGCAAATCGGCCCAGGAGCGCGCGCCCTGCGTGCTGTCGCTCCAGCCTTCCATGCTCTCGTAGACCGGTTCAGCTGCTGCTTGTAAGGACGGTGAGGTCGGAAAGTAATCGTAATTCTGACCGTTAATATTATAGCCGACACATACTTTCAGCTCGCTCAAGCCATCCAACACATCGAGTTTGGTGAGCGCGATGCCATCCATACCGGATAACTTCACGGATTTACGTACCAGTACTGCGTCGAACCACCCGCAACGGCGCTGGCGTCCTGTAACCGTCCCGAATTCCTTCCCCCGTTCGCCCAGGCGACGACCGACCTCGTCTTCTAGTTCCGTCGGGAATGGTCCCGACCCGACACGCGTCGTATAGGCCTTCGTGATGCCCAAGATGTAATCGAGCGATTTCGGCCCCAATCCCGTGCCCGCCGCGGCCGCACCGGATACGGTGTTCGACGAGGTGACGAACGGATAGGTACCATGGTCGACATCAAGCATGATGCCTTGCGCGCCTTCGAAAAGAATCCGTTTTCGATCTCGGCTTGCCTCATCCAGCTCCCGCCAGACGCTGGCGGCATAGGGCAGAAGCTTCGGCGCTAACTCTTTCAACATGCCGAGCAATTCATCGCGGTCGATTTCCGCCTGTCCGAATCCGCGTAACAGCGCATTGTGATGCACGAGCAACTCATCGACCTTCTCGCCAAGCGTCTCTATGTCCGCCAAATCGCAAACTCGAATCGCACGTCGAGCCGTCTTATCTTCATAGGCGGGGCCGATGCCGCGCCCGGTCGTGCCTATCTTGGCCTTGCCGCGGGCCTCCTCGCGCGCCCGATCCAAGGTTCGGTGTAACGGCAATATCAACGCCGCGTTTTCAGCCACCTTCAGACGGCTCGGGTCCAATTTTACACCCTGCTCCTCGATTCGCTCGATCTCTTCCAACAATGCCCAGGGGTCGACAACAACACCATTGCCGATCATCGACAATTTACCGGGCCGCACGACGCCAGAAGGCAGCAAGCTGAGTTTGAAGACTTCCCCGTCAATGACCAAGGTATGGCCGGCGTTATGCCCGCCCTGGAACCGCACCACCACATCGGCACGCTCCGAAAGCCAATCCACGATCTTACCTTTACCCTCGTCGCCCCATTGCGAGCCGATGACCACGACATTTGCCATTAGTGCTCGTCCTTATTCTTTGTTCGATGGTATCGCGACCGGTTGGCCGTCGACTAATACATGTGTGCAATTCATCCGAAGGGCATCGTCGGCCGCTTCCGCACTGGGCTCAAGCCCGGCGACCGTCGTCCATCCCTCATCGCGCAACCCGCGTCCAAGCGCCACCGGCGTGCCATGCGGCAGAAACACTCGTTCGTCGTTCTCAACCGGCGGCACCGCGCGCGCGATACTGTCGAGAAACAGGGTAAAGCCAATCGCCGGCTCTGACCCGGCCCCGGCAACATACCGCCCGCCACGTCCGAGCGAGCCCCTGACGCCCTTCGCAAAGAGAGTAAAACTCAATCCGGTGTGGTATTCAAAGCCGCGATTCTCGGCAGGG
>JABJCS010000579.1 GCA_018665505.1 Alphaproteobacteria bacterium | reverse complement strand
TTTGGTGCGGACGTGATCGCAGGCTTTCCCACCGAGACCGAGGCCATGTTTGAAAACACCTTGGATTTGATTTCGGATTGCGGCCTGACCTGGCTCCACGTTTTCCCCTATTCGGAACGTCCGGGCACACCTGCGTCGCGCATGCCGCCGGTCGAAATAGCGGAACGGAAGTCGAGGGCAGTAAGGCTGCGTGCCGCGGGCGACACAGCCGCGCGGCAATCTCTCGACAGCCGGATCGGGATTACGGAAGAGATATTGTTGGAGACGCAGACGAAGGGTCACACCACCGCCTTCGCACCCATCGAAATCGGATCGCCAGGCACGCCGGGCGATATCGTGACAGCCCGGGTCGATCGCGTCGATGCGAACGGGCGTTTACAGGCAACCCTCATCGCCAGGCGAGCCGCATGAGCGGCGGCGGGTGGTTCAGCCGCCTAAAGGCGGGGCTTTCGAAATCGTCCTCACGTCTGGTCGACGGCATTGCTGGTGTCTTCACACGGCGGCGCCTCGACGCGGCCGCTATCGAGGAGCTTGAAGACGTCCTTATTACAGCGGATTTAGGCCCGACAACCGCCGCACGTCTTGCGGGAGGCTTGGCCAAACGCCGCATTGAGCGCGATATCGATGCCGACGAAGTCCGAGGAATGCTGGCGGAGGATATCGCAGAAATCTTGGCACCGGTCGCCATTGAGTTGGAAATTAATCCGGAAAACCGTCCCCACATCGTGCTCGTCGTCGGCGTCAACGGTACCGGCAAAACCACGACCATCGGCAAACTGGCACAGCAATTGGTCTCGGATGGAAAAACCGTGATGCTGGCCGCGGGTGACACGTTTCGCGCCGCGGCGATCGAGCAATTGAGTGTTTGGGGCGAGCGTACGGGATGCCCCGTCGTCGCACGGGAAACCGGCAGCGATGCTTCGGGTCTCATCTACGATGCGGTCGAACGCGCCCGGTCAGCCGATGCCGATGTGCTTTTGGTCGATACGGCGGGCCGTCTGCACAATAAAACGAATTTGATGGCTGAATTGGAGAAAATTCAGCGTGTTATCCAAAAACTAGATCCGAATGCACCGCATGACGTCGTGCTGGTGCTCGACGCCACCACGGGACAGAACGCCCTCGCGCAAGTCGAAACATTCAAGGAAATGGTTTCTGTTACCGGTCTGGTGGTCACGAAACTGGACGGTACGGCCAAGGGCGGCGTCTTGGTAGCGTTGGCGGACCGTTTCGGGCTTCCGGTTCGCGCAATCGGTGTCGGCGAAGGCATCGACGACCTGCAATCGTTCTCAGCCCGTGACTTTGCCCGCAACCTGATGGGCCTCGACACGGAAGGCCCGGCGGCTTAGAAACCGCCAAACCTCGCCGTGGATTGCGTTAAGCGGCTTTCGCTGGCCCGCCGGAATATTTCTTCTTCGCGGCCTCGAGGCTCTCCAACATTTCCTTGCCGAGCGCGCCCCCATCGCCTTTCATACTACCCTTGATCACGGCGGTGATGCCGTCGATATGGGCTTTGACGAATTCGAGTAGGTTTTCGGTCACGCGGGCACTGGCGCCGGTGCAATTGTACAAGGATTTACCGAATTCCGTGATCAGCGGGTAGCCGAAGACGCCGCCCTGGCCGCGCAATTCGTGGGCCAGAAGGTTGATCTTCTCCATCGCGATTTTCATTTGTTCCTCGGCCTGGCCGAAACTAGCCTGCGCCTCTTCATGCGCATTCACCAAATCGGTGAAGAAATCTTTTACCCAGTCCGTATAATCGTCGGCCATTTCGGCAATCTGGCTCTTAGCAGCTTCCAAAATATCCGTGTCGGCCAATCCTCCGTCCGCACTAAATTCGAAATCACCGCCGTTCAATTTTTCTTTTAAGCGGTTGGGCATACGGAACAGCCAGACCGGCGGTTTATCCTTGCGGAATTTGCCGGGATCTTTGCCGGAATAAACGATCTCACAATCAGCTTCGGTGAGCTTGCGACGCTCTTCCTCTACATAGCCCTTGCTGCGTCGGCGGTCGGGCCCGAAATACGTGGGCGTGTAGACAAACTGCCTTGGGTTCTCAATGAGTTTCTGAATGCGCTTAAAGACGATATCAGGTGAGAAAGGTTTCGCCACAAACTCATTCACACCGGCATCCCGTGCCGTCGTCAGACATCTGTGATCAACCATGCCACTGATCATCACGACCGGCACGAAGCGATCCGGCGAATGTTCGGACCGGCGAATCCAACGCAATAGCATATTACCGTCAATGCCCGGCATCACCACATCGGAGATGACGCAATCAATACCTCCGCTGCCGGCCGCTTTCAGCGTACCCGACCGCAGCTGGATGATCTCGACGGCTTCCTTGCCATCACTGGCAAAGTAATAGTTTCGAACACCCAGTGAATCCATGACAATACGCAACACGCCTTGCATGAATTTGTTGTCCTCTACCAGAAGGCAGGACATTCGGCTGAAATCATAACCCATAGTCGCACAGGATGCGGTCTAGACCGCCCCCAAATGGATCGCACATAATCTTAAAGACTATATACCATAATCCGCTTTATTTTCACCAACCTGACATGATCCTCGCCTGACAGATATATTCCGGCAGCAGTGTTCAGCTAGACGAGAATATTTAAGTAAAATCCAGGCGGGACATCCATACGCGGTCCATCCGTATCCGCCGCCAACAATTGCGTCAAACGTTCTATTGCCGCTTCGATATCGTGCGGATCCACAAAAAACCGGCGCACAGGCGGCGGGCGCAATGCAGCGGCGCTTCGCGGCCCCTGTTCGCGAGGACGCGCCGGACCGACGGTGCTGGGACCGACACCGGCGGGTGGAATACGTGGACCGTCCGAAGGCATGCCGGATAATAGTATTCAATTCGGTACGGCGGCAACCTTCGACTTTATGGGACCGCCGCCGCATACGGTTGCTCGGACCTGTTTTCTTGGCCGAACGCGGCATACGATCCCTAACGCCATGGAACCCACCGTCACCCTGATTGTTCTCTTATCCGCTCTGATGCACGCGAGCTGGAACGCCGTGGTCAAAGGGGCCAAAGATGGTCTCGTCACACAAGGTGCCGTCGTCCTCGGTGGGGCCGTCTACGCGATACCGTTGTTGTTTTTTGTCCCCTTCCCATCCGGCGAAGCGTGGATTTATTTGGCCTTAAGCGCGATCATTCATTGCGGATATTTCGCGGCATTGGCGACCGCTTATGGCATCGGCGACCTGGGCTTCATCTATCCTATCGGACGCGGCACCGGACCTGTTTTGGTCGCCGGATTATCGGCGCTCGTGATCGGCGAGGTCCTTAACGCGGCACAGTTCACCGGGGTCGGAGTTATCTGTCTCGGGCTCTTCATTCTGGCCCTCAGCGGCCGCAAGGGCGGAGGATCGCGCGGTTTTCTTTTTGCCTTGCTGATCGGTGCCACGATCGCCGGCTATAGTCTTACTGACGGGATTGGCGTGCGCGTCGCCACGACGCCGTTCTCATATATACCGTGGCTAATCTTCGTTCAGGCAATCCCATTTTCGCTGTTCGTCCTATGGCGCCGACATGGCCGTGTCCCGGCGATCGCGCGCGGTCACGGTAAGACGTTTTGGATTGGCGGGCTCTTGATCGGCGCCTCGTACGGCATGGCGATGTGGGCATTTGGCCAGGAGCAAGTCGCCGTCGTGATGGCGTTACGGGAGACCGCAGTAATATTCGGCGCGCTCATCGGTGCTTTCCTGTTCAAGGAAGCCTATGGACGTCGGCGCATCTTTGCCTCTTTACTGATTGCGACAGGGGCCGTTTTTTTAAACATCTACGGATGATTTCTTTTCCTTCGTTTCTGCCACGGGACACGATATAAACACCGCCATGACAAAACCATCTAGACCATGGCTCAAACCCGTCGTCGACTACGTACCGCTCGCGATCTTCCTGCTGACCTATTGGCAGATGGGGCTCTATATGGCGACCGCTGCATTGATGGTAGCGGTTACCATTGGCATCAGCTTGTCTTATGCACTGGAGCGGACCGTGCCGATCATGCCGCTGGTCACCGGCGGATTGGTGATGGTCTTCGGTGGATTGACCTTGGCATTAGACGATGAGCGTTTCATCAAGATGAAACCGACCATCGTCCAAGCTTTGTTCGCCATTATCATGTTTGGCGGATTGATTTTGGATAAGCCGGTCCTCAAGCCGCTGTTCGGCAAAGCCTGGCAATTGCGCGACGAAGGTTGGCGTAAACTCACCCTTCGCTTTGGTATCTTCTTTATCGTCGCCGGCGCGTTAAACGAAGTTGTCTGGCGGACACAGACCACCGATGTT
>JABJCS010000578.1 GCA_018665505.1 Alphaproteobacteria bacterium | reverse complement strand
CGCTTCGCCGCCGCTACATAGGCGTTACCGGGACCGACGATCTTATCCACCGACCGGATCGTCTCCGTCCCATAGGCAAGCGCCGCCACCGCCTGCGCGCCCCCAATACGGTACATCTCACTGACACCCGCAATCCTGGCCGCCGCTAATACCAGCGGATTGATCACGCCGTCAGGTGCCGGAACCACCATGACGATGCGTTGCACACCGGCGACGTTGGCTGGGACAGCATTCATCAATACGGAGCTTGGATATGAGGCCGTACCTCCCGGTACGTAAAGGCCGACCGCATCAAGCGGCGTCCACCGCGCGCCGAGCTTCACACCTTCGCTATCTTCGAATTCAAGCGCCTCGGGAAGTTGCGTCTCGTGAAAGGCTCGAATACGGGACGCGGCCATTTCCAACGCCCTAATCGTCTTCGGATCGCACGCGTCAACCGCGTCGTCGATTTGGCGCGGATCGACGGCGAATTCGCCGGGTGTCAGGGACAGACGGTCAAACTTCTCCGTATACGCCGCCACTGCTTGATCGCCGTTTTGCCGCACATCATTAATGATGGATGCCGCGACCGCGTCGACATCCTCTTCAATGTCCCGTTTTGCGGAGACAAAGAGCTCGAAATCGGCCTCAAAATTCGGGTTCGATGTCTCGAGCCTAAGCGGCATCGGCAACCTCTCTGAAGCGGTCGACCCAACCGCCAACCTCGACAGGCCGAGTCTTCAGCGCGGTGCGGTTGACGACGAAACGGCTCGAAATTTCAACAATCGTTTCCAATTCCACCAACCCGTTCTCTTCAAGCGTCTTGCCCGTGGAAACAAGATCGACAATCCGCCGACAGAGGCCCAGATTAGGCGCCAGTTCCATCGCGCCATTCAATTTGATGCATTCCGCCTGCACACCCCGGCTCGCGAAGTGTCGTTTGGTGATCCCGGGATATTTCGTGGCAATGCGGATGTGGCTCCAACGGCTCGGGTCGTCCTCTAGCGCCATGGCCTTGGGGGCCGCGACCGAAAGTCGGCATTTCCCAATATCCAAATCAACCGGCGCATATATTTCCGAATAGTCGAATTCCATCAACACGTCGTTTCCGGAAACCCCCAAATGCGCTGCTCCAAACGCGACAAAGGTCGCGACATCGAAACTACGCACGCGAATTATGCTCAGCTCCGGAATATTGGTGGCGAATTTCAACAAACGCGAGTCCGGATCATCGAACGCTGGCTCCGGGTCGATCCCGGCAGCCCGCACCAACGGCATGACTTCGCGAAGAATACGGCCCTTGGGCAGCGCCAGGACCAAAGCCTCGTTCGACAACACGGTGGAAATCCAATTTTGTTCTAGTTTGGGCCGCCCTTATGGCACAGGCAATGTCAGGTTTCCAGAGGTATGGGATCTCTTCAGCCGTTGTAGAACGGCCTCCCCTCTCCACGCAGCCACAACCGAACCAGATATCGCCGTCGCTCGGGCTCCGGCCAATCCGAAAACCCGGTTCGGCGATGTCCGCATCGGCGATTGTCGACGATCTGAATCTGTCCAGGTTCGAAATAGAACTCCTTCACCATGCGGGGATCATTTAAAATGTCCTCGAATGCCTCCAAAGCCTCCTTACCGCGCGGGTCGAGTTCCTCCCCTGCCAGCTTTTGGCCGTTCATCACTTGAAAATGCGATAACCGAGCAATCAATTTTCCCGCCTTCAACTCAAACATCGGATGGCGTAAAATCCTAATGTCGTCGGGCGAGTGTTCGCGCTGACGATCGAAGATGAAATCTTCGTAAAGCCGCGATAACAGTGCCGGATGGCGGTGCCTCATCTCGTTATGTGCGGCATAGAAACTCACCAAACCGCTCACACCGCCTTCCTTCGCCGTCTGCAAGCACAACAACGCAACATACCAAGGCGGGCAGCGGTTATAACTATTGTCCGTGTGAAAATTTTGTTTAACGCTCGTAATATCCGGGCGCACCCCATTTCCAGGCTTTTTACCTGTATCACGGACGTCGTAGATCATAGTGCCGTCCCATTTCTGTGCGACCGGCCGCTCGATCATCGAGCAAAGCAGCCAATAAGCAGCCCTCGCATCATCGTGCTTCCACCGATCTATCGGAAACCGGTCTATCAAAACGAATCCTGGGCCCTCATCAAGGCAGTGACGAGCCTTCGAAATCAACCGCCCACACTCTGGAAGCTCAAAATCATCCGACTGCAACGCAGGTAGCGGCAACGGGTTCATTCGCAACTCGCCAATGAGGCCCTCGAGCTCTTCTATACAGTCATCGGTGATAACGATATGTCCCTCTCCAGGGGGCAACGTCTCCACTGTCCAGGTGTTGGCTCCATCGAGCTTTTTGTGCAAAATCACGTTTTTTCTCAACGCCTGCATTGCGATATTTTAAACGGTTGACAGTCTGATGCAGCTAAGGTCGGCCACACTACTTTAGTGATACACTAAATTCGGCAGCCATGTTGCGATAGACGGATTCCAAATTAGAAGAAAGATCATCGCTAGCATCGCAAAAACGAAAGGAATGGCACCTTTTGCAACATCGTTGAACTTACCACCCCTGGTACGTATTCCTTGAACCACATAGAGATTGACGCCTATTGGTGGCGTAATTAGAGCCGCTTCCATAAGTAAGGTGATTAAAATACCGAACCATACATCCGAAAACTCAGGAACACCCAATGCCATTACAATTGGAAAAACTACAGGTACAGTAGTTAACATCATTGATAGGGTTTCCATAAACATTCCTATCAAGAGATAAAACAAGACTAATAGTAAAATTGTTTCAATCGGACTGATACCGAGGTCTCGAATAAAATTTAGCATCGATTGTGTGACGCCCATAAATCCTAAAACGACATTTAAAAATATCGCTGCAAATACAATGATCATTATCATCGCAGTAGTTCGCATTGTACCTTCAAATGCATCCCGCAACATCGACCAAGATAAGGTTTTGAAAATTGCGGCTATTATTAAAGCCATAACAACACCAATTGATGCTGCTTCCGTTGGAGTTGCTATGCCCGCATAAATTGATCCAACTACAGCGCAAAACAATAATATTGGCGGCAATAGATGTGGTAGAGTGCTCCATCTCTCCGACCAAGAGGTTTTTACTTTTTCACCACCCCATTCTTTTTTGAAAATACACGCTCCAACAATAACCGTCATAAAGAGGGTAGATAGAATTATTCCAGGTATAATCCCTGCTAAATATAATTCTGGAACCGACGTATCTGTCAGAAGTCCATACAAAATTAAATTTATTGAAGGCGGTATTAAAATACCAATTGTCCCACCAGCTGCTATAGAGCCGAGAAATAAACTTTCATTATAATTTCTTTTCTGAATTTCCGGATAGGCAACTGTTCCAACTGTCGCGGCGGTTGCGACGCTTGACCCGGAACTTGCGGCAAATATAGTGCAGGAGCCAATATTCGCATGCATCAAGCCACCTGGAAGCCATGACAACCATTGGACCACAGCACCGTACATTCTCCGGGCTATTCCAGCACGAAGCATAATTTCTCCAAGAAGTATAAATAACGGCACTGCAACTAAGATAAATTCCTTACTTTTCTCCCAGATTATCTCGCCAATTCCAAATTGGATCCGCCCACCCATATGGATCTCATCGAGGGTAAAGCTTAATACCCCTAAAACTGCAGCCACTGGCACTGCAGCTGCGACTAAAATTAGTAAACCAATTAATATCCAGCCGACTACCATTTTACACCCTATTCACATTTTTAAGGTTTTCTTCGGTGGACAAAAGCACATCTACACCGTGAGTTTCTTCCTCAATTGTATCGACTACAGAAGGAATTCCGGCGAGTTTTGCAACAAGTGCCCAATTACGTTGGCAAAGTGCGACTGTAATATATAACTGTAAAAACAAGAGAGTTATGATGAACATAACCAATCCAAATACCCAAAAGAATAAAGGTATCCACTGTGGAGTACCCAATGTTGTTATCGCTACGGCACATTTCCGTTCAGCATCCCGAAAACAAATTGTTGCATCCCAAAACACTATTAAAGCGTGATAGGTCATGATCGCCATAAAATACAACAGAAGCATTAAACCAATGAAGTCCAGCAATGCACATATTTTACGTGGCAGTAGATTATACAACGCATCAATTCTCACATTAGAGCGATGCAATAAACAGTAGGAATATGCCCAAGTAGTCGATGCCGCAAAGACATAACCAGAATACTCATCAGAACCACTCATTGTGATAGAAAAGAACTTGCGGCAGATCACATCAACGGAAACAATCAAAGCAGCCCCTAGAAGACTAGCCCCACCAATCCAAACAGCCATTTTTGATAATTTTTCAAATCCGTTATGGATAGTAGCTAGCATTCCCCGAGACCCCTATTTATTTTAAATATAGCGTCGCACCAACTTTTCGGTGCGACGCTAATTTAACAAACATTTTATGAATTATTATTTCGGCAACTTAGCTGTCATACCCGAAATTTTACCAATAGTCGCATTCCATTCATCAACACATTTTTGGGTACCACAACGTTTTGCCCAACGCTTAAGAACAAAATTCTCAACAACATCTTTTAATATTGCCTTGTCCTTGTCTGTGGGTTCAATTGGAATCATGCCGCCTGTAGGTAGGTCTTTTCCACTAGAGTCTTTGCAAGGCCCACTCGCATTACAATCCATTCCACGTTGATCATTTACAGCTGTGGCAGCCCACATTGCTTCTTCAAGCTTAGCAGCTTCACTTTGAATAAGTGCTTTAGTTTCATCATTGAGACTACCCCAAGCCTTATTACTCATCGCCATAATGGACGATGCATAACCCAAGCGGATTCTGATGTTGTGCGTTACAACTTGATACCACTTCGCATTATAGGCTGGTAGTGTACCCGTGAGCCCACAATCCGCGACCCCCTTCTGAAGGGCAGGAACAACTTCCGCAAATGCTATAGTTACCGCGCTGCCACCAACGCCGTTGACAAAATCACCAAGGGTCGTGCTGTAGGTCCGTATCTTTTTACCTTTGAGCTTATCAAGGCCATAGGTTTTGATACTCTTGTCACCAAGGTTGCACCACAGTTGCTGGCTAGGCCATCCATATACCATCAATAGTTTAGCATTAAATTTTTGGTCTACTTCGCGCGCTAAAATAGACCGATAGGCGTCATTGGCCTTTCGATAAGTGGGCAGATCCTGAATGACCCCCGAAAGATCCGCTCCTTCTAGCTCAGGACTCTCTTGCGCAACATAAGTTGTGACGGCATGCACCGCGTCAAAAGTTCCGAGTTTAAGCATCTTCATAACTTCGTAACCCGATAAACCGAGTTCTGTATTCGATTTAGCATTCGCTGTCAGTTTACCGCCGGACGCCTTTGGAAGGATGGTTTTCCAAAATGGACCTTCGCGTTCTTTCCAGTGGTCAAGAAAGCCCCAAGTACCAGCTACTGTAAAATTCTTCTTCTGTATTTCTGCCATCGCTGGCTGCACCGAAAGCACAAAAGTGCCCATCAATACACCAAACAAAAATTTTGACTTAAGATTCATTACCTTCTCCCTGTAACGTTACATTCTCACGGACGCGGCAATGTTGCACATGTCCGACCGATTCTGGCGTCCCAGACCGAAGCGATTGTCGTATCCTTCAGTTCGGACAGATTCTTTCAAACGAAATTTCCTTAATCGGTACCCCGTAACAAACATCCGGATGAGCATAAATGCATCCGATCAAGCATTTAATGATGTAAAACCGTATACAGTCAAATAGCGATTTCTGGAGCGTTTGGTTACAGTCAGGTGTATTGACATCGTTACCGCCTCCGCCTTTCCTGCACTGGTATAAAGAGGAATTCCAAAATGGTTTGGTTTGTCGGCGTCGATGTTGGCGGCACGTTCACGGATTTTTACGCATTCGATGAGGATCAACATTTAGTGCGTATTCACAAAAGGCCATCAACACCGAAGAATCCAGCGCTTGCAATACTCTCCGGTCTCGATGACCTCGCGCGGGACCAAGGCGTCGTTTCGGGCAAGGTTGCACGCTTTGCACATGGTACAACAGTCGCCACAAATGCCCTCATCCAACGACGCGGTGCGCCGGTTGCCCTGATTACCACGGAAGGGTTTCGAGATTTACTCGAAATCGGGCGTCAAATACGCCCTAAAATGTATGACCTCAAAGCAGACGAACCGCCACCACTCGTCCCACGGAAGCATCGAATTGAAATAAAAGAGCGCATCGATGCCAACGGTGGCATCGTTGAGACGCTTGAGGACAGTGCTATTCGAAAGGCCGTCGAAACCGTTAAAGCATCCGGTGCGGAAGCCTGCGCCGTCGGGCTTTTGTTTGCGTTCCTCAATCCCGAACACGAGCGCCGCATTGGAGAAACCCTAAAGGCCGAACTGCCGGATGTATTCGTCTCCCTCTCAAGTTCGGTACAACCCGAATTCCGCGAGTACGAGCGTCTCTCCACGACCGTCTTAAACGCCTACCTGCAGCCCATCGTCACCCGCTACATGGACACTTTAAAAGGAGGATTGGCGAGCCGGATACCGCGTGCCGTGATCGGGATCAATCAATCATCCGGCGGTTTGATGTCAGTCGGACGCGCCGGGGAGTTCCCCATCCGCACCGCGCTTTCCGGGCCTGCCGCTGGAGTGGTCGGGGCCGTGCATATCGCCAAACTCGCAGGATATGATGACGTCATCACGCTGGATATGGGCGGGACAAGCGCCGACGTCGCGCTCATCCAGGACGGTAAGGCGGGTATCGGATTTGACCAGAAAGTTGCCGAATTTCCGGTCCGACTGCCCATGGTTGACGTCAATACGATTGGCGCTGGTGGTGGCTCCATTGCGTGGTTCGACCGGGATGGATTGCTAAAAGTCGGCCCCGCGAGCGCCGGGGCCAGTCCTGGCCCCGCGTGCTACGGACAAGGGGGCGCG
>JABJCS010000577.1 GCA_018665505.1 Alphaproteobacteria bacterium | reverse complement strand
CTGTTCCGGTTTGCCGTCAATCTTGGTGGCGCCCGCTTGTTGATTGCCGGCACCCGCTCGCAACGGCACGAACAGTACGCCCGGCAGATCAATACCGTCCGCTGCGTCCTCGCAGAATAGGACCCGGGTGTCGTCGGTCACTTCCGGCATCCGCGCAACACCGTTGTAAACGTTGCGGCGGCGGGAGATCGCATGATGGAACGCCTTGCTCGCATTACCGCCGCCGCCGATGGCGCGGTAAGCCTCGGTCTCGTAGACGTCGAGATTAGGCACCGTGTAAATAGCGAAATATTCCCAGAACTGAGTGTCCGGCGATTGCGCGCGGAACCGCTGAGCAGTGTCGAGCCCGTCCAGCGAGACGAGTTGGCGCAGATAGGTCTCGTACCACGCACTCCATTCGTCCGCCGTCGACGGATCGCTGTAGTTGAGTTCCACCGTGTAGATCATTCTCGTGCTCTCCCGCGTACACTTGCCCTTCGAGCGGCTCAGGATGAGGAACAAAACTCTACCTCATTGGCCTCCCCGAATTAGGTTGATCGAAACGGGTGTTTGGAAAGACGCAGGAGAGTACACGTGAAAGCTTTGTTGATCGGCGGTACGGGTCCGACGGGACCGCATATTATCCGAGGTCTCTTGGATCGCGGTTACGAAGTCACCATGCTGAACCGGGGCAGCCGGGATTCCGATGCAATACCGCTGGAGGTGGAGCGTCTGGTCGGCGACCCGCATTTTCCCGACACGTTGGAGACAGCGCTCGGTGCGCGGCATTTCGATCTCGCCATCGCGACTTATGGGCGCATCCGCTATGTGGCCGAAGTGTTGAGCACCCGTACGGACCGGCTAATCACCATCGGTGGCACGCCGGGCTATCGGGCTTTTGCCGATGCGTCGGCGAATTTTCCGGCGGGCATGCCCGTGCCGACGGCGGAGAGCGCGCAATTGGTAGAGAGCGCTGCCGAAGGAAAGTTTAGCCACCTTGTCAAGTCGACCGAGGACTCGGTGATGCGCCAGCACGCCGACGGAAATATGAACGTCACGCATTTCCGTTATCCGGTCGTCTACGGCCCCTGGCAATTGCGGTCCATCATCTTCGAATGGACCATGCAGCGCTGCCGTGACCAGAGGCCCCACGCAATCCTACCCGATGGCGGGCTAACCCTGCTGACGCGCGGCTATTCAGAGAACATGGCGCATGCGGTGTTACTGGCGGTCGACCGGCCCGAGCCATCCGCCGGGAAGATTTATAATTGCGGTGATGACCTGCAATTTACACTGGCGCAATGGGTGGAGTTGATCGCAGCGGAAATGGATTATCCGCTCACCATCGTCCCAGTGCCGGATGCCGTCGCGTCCCCGGCGCGGGAGATGATTACGTTCTACGGATCCAGCCATCATCAGTTACTTGAGATCGACGCGATCCGGCGCGATCTCGGGTATCGCGATATTGTCGATCCAGTGGAAGCGGTGCGCCGCACGGTACGGTGGATCAAGGACAATCCGACGGCTCCGGAAACACTGGCGGAACTCACCGCGTTCTATGCCATAGAGGATCAATTAGCGGAAATCTACGGCACGGCGGCGGCAGCGGCAGCGGCGCTCGATCACAACGAAGCCGACTATCATCATTCCTACGCTCATCCGCGCGAGCGCGGATTGGAGCGCGATCACCGCGACCGGTAATGCGCTCCGCACCGTATAAGAAAAGACTCTAGGCGACTTCCTCGTAGCTCGTCATCGTCATGTCGGCCCCCGCTTGGCGAAGACCAATAAGCGCCTGATATTCCGGCGAGTCGTGCCAGGCGTCGAGGCGCTCCAGGCTCGGAAAGCGAACGACCACTGTCATCTGATGATCTAATGCATCACCCGCAAGCCGCCGCCCGGCCTTGCTGCGCGACACCATCTCTGCACCATAGGGCCGGGCCACTTGCTGGGTTTTGGTCATATATTGTTGGAATGTGCCTGGGTCTTTTACACTAATTTGGGCAATCATTAAGGCAGTCATAACGGGTCTTCCTTTCGTTGAGTTGATTACCTGCAGATACAGATAATTGGTTAAAAAAAGCTATTTCTCCTCTCCGGATTCGATCTCGGCCAGAATTTTACGTGTTTCTTGCCATGTACCCGATCCGACGAATTCGAGGGTCTTGCTCTGCGCGGCTCGCCAGAGTGGCAAGGCTTCCTCCAATGTTTCCTGCCCCATAGATGTGAGGCGGACGCGCCGCACACGCCCGTCCTCTGCCGCGACATTCTCAATCAAGCCGCGGCGAACGAGCACGTCCAGGTTCCGGGTCAGGGTGGTACCGTCTGTGGCCATCTGCACCGCCAACTCGCCAATCCCTGTCTCACCAAGATACGCGAGCGCGCCGAGGACACTGAACTGGGTGTTGCGCAAGCCGACCGGGCGCAAGGCGTCGTCGTAACGCTTGGCTACCATGCGCGCCGCGCGGCGCAGACGGAAGCTGACGCAATCGAGGACTTCCTCCGCTAAAACCTTCGCTCTCTCCGTGTCCGTCATCGACCTGGTTCCGTTTGTTATATGCATATACAAATAATATCATAACCCCGGGAAGTCAAGTCAACGGAATCGTCCGCCGTTGTCCTCGGTCGGAGTCGTTCCACTCTTATTGGCAACAAGAATAAGAACAAGAAGCGCCCGTGCCGGGCCGCGTGTTCGCCCGGACGGGATGGTCGAGAACAGGAAACGCCAAACCCGGAGGAAACGTCATGAAGGACGGACTGCGCTTCGTCGACTGCGACATGCACATCATGGAGCCCGTCGACTTATTCGATAAATATTTGGACAAAAAATTCCGCGACCGCGTTGTGCTACCGGTCGACGCTAAGGGCCAATACAAGCGAGGCATGATCGTCATCGACGGGCAAGCGACCTCGCTCGATCATGAGATGCAGCAACACCGCAAACCCAGCCAACCGAAGGAAAAGACGGAAACGTCGCAACCGCTCTCGGGCTCGCGCATGGCGGCAGGAGGCCATCTCAATTTCGCCATGGAGCGCAACTACGACGCCGAAGCCCAGGTCATGGGAATGGAGTTGGAAGGCATCGATATCGCGGTGATGTTCCCAACCATGGGATTAAGTCTGATTGCACGCGACAACATGGATTCGCATCTCTCGCTGGCGCTGTGCCAGGCATACAACAACTGGATCCACGACTTTGCTCAGCATAGTCCGGACCAATTGAAGTGGGCGGCCATGTTGCCGCTGCAGGACGTCAACATGGCCTGTGCAGAGTTGGCTCGATGTGTAAACGAGCTCGGCGCGGTCGGCTCTTTTGTGCGGCCGAACATGATCGACGGTCATTTCTGGCACTCGAATTATTGGAACCCGCTGTTCGAAATGCATTGCGCTCTCGATGTATCGATGGGATTCCACGAAGGGACCGGCGCGCATAACAGCCATATGAACGTTCTCTACGGCGAGAACCGTTTTTACCGCCATGTGGCCAGCCATTGGATCGAAATGCAGCAAGCCTTGATCGGCATGTTGATCGCTGGCGTATTCGAGTTCTATCCGACCCTCCGTGTGGGATATCTAGAATCCCAAAACTCGTGGGTCCCCGGCATTCTTACCCGGATCGAGTGGGATTATCCGCAGTATCGCGACAGCCACGCCCCTTATCTGTCGTTGACCCCGATGGAATACTTCCAGCGTAACTGCTGGGCCGCGGTCGAGGGAAGTGAGCCCGAAATCGAAGCGACGGCCGGATTGATCGGTGCGGATCGTATGTGCATCTCAACGGATTACCCCCACTTCGACTCAAACTTCCCAAACGTCGCCAACAATTTGTTGGCCAACGTGAAGCGTGAGACCGCAGCGGCGATCTTCATGGGTGGTGCCGGATTGTGGGACTTCGATGAGGCAGCCTTCCAGAAAGCCGAGAAGGCAATGGCAGCGAGGAACCCTGTCGCGGCTGAGTAGGTTCTTCACTCACCCGTTAGGACACCTGAATTGTTCGGGTAATAATTCCGGAAACGCATACGCGTTTCCGGAATGGCCACGCTGGCCTTTACTCGATTTGTTCTTCAAGCCACTCCCCCAGATCGTCGATCACATGGTGGATGTGATCACCGTCGGCGCCCATCGCCGAATGATCGTGCTCGGAACGAATCCAGACGGTGGTCATGCCGAGCTCATGAGCGGG
>JABJCS010000006.1 GCA_018665505.1 Alphaproteobacteria bacterium | reverse complement strand
GACATACCGCTATCATGGCGCGGTCGCTCGAGTTGCCGGCGGTGCTGGGTGTGCCGGACCTTTCGGCATCGATTAACTCCGGCGATGCCCTCATCGTGGATGGCACCACCGGGCGGATCGTCGTCAATCCATCACGCGAGACGCTGCAGTTCTACCGCAATCGGCGATCGCGATTGTTGCGGCAGCGGCGTCGCCTAAAGCGGTTACGCACTTTGCCCGCCGTGACATTGGACGACACCAGGGTAGCACTTCACGCCAATCTGGAATTACCGCGCGAGATCGATCTCGCGATCGCATCGGGAGCCGAAGGCATCGGCCTGTTACGCACCGAGTTCTTGTTTATGAACCGCGAAACACCGCCCGACGAAGAGGAGCAGTACGCGACGCTGCGCAAGCTGGTGGAAGGAATGAACGGCCAACCCGTAACGATCCGAACCCTGGACGTCGGCGGTGAAAAATTGGCTTATTCGCTCGGCGAACACATGGCGGAATCGGTGAATCCGGCATTGGGTCTGCGTGCCATCCGATTCTCTCTGCGCCAACCCAAACTATTCGAATCCCAGATCTCGGCGATTCTGCGCGCCAACGCCCATGGCCCGATCCGGATGTTGCTACCGATGATCTCAACGGTGGCGGAAGTGCAGGAAGTCCGCGAAATCGCGGCCCGGGTGAGGCGCCGGCTGCGCCGCCGAGGCATGAATGTCGGCGAGAACATGCCGCCCATCGGCGTTATGATCGAAGTGCCGGGTGCGGCGCTGGCGGCAGATGCACTGGCGGGAGTATCCGATTTCTTTGCCGTCGGCACCAACGATCTCACCATGTATACATTGGCGATCGACAGGTCGGACGAGCAGGTGGCGCATCTCTATGATCCGCTCCATCCGGCCGTCCTCCGGCTCATACAATTCTCCGCCCAGGCGGCGTTAAGGGCTCGCATACCGATCAGCCTGTGCGGCGAGATGGCGGGTGATCCCCGGTATACCGCCTTGTTGTTGGGTCTTGGTGTGCGGGAATTATCGATGTCTTCGGCTAGTCTACCGCGGGTCAAACAGCAAGTCCGATCCCTTGACCTGATGGCCTCTACCCGCCGCGCCGAAATGATCATGGATCAGGCGGATCCAAACCGAATCGAAATGCTGCTCGACAATTTTAACGCCCAAATATAGGCATTCCGCCGAAGTTCGATTCCGAGCATCGCTTGTGAGAGAGCGGGCAGCTTGCTATACCCCCGCCAAACGAGCCCGCAGCACGGGCGAAATCCTAACTTGGAAGGTAGAAATGAGCGAATCCCAGGACTACAAAGTTGCCGATATCACGCTCGCGGATTGGGGACGTAAGGAAATTGCGATCGCTGAGACGGAAATGCCGGGATTAATGGCCCTGCGGGAAGAATTCGGCCCATCGCAGCCGCTCGCGGGCGCGCGCATCGCTGGTTGTTTGCATATGACCATTCAAACGGCGGTATTGATCGAAACGCTGACAGCACTTGGCGCCACGGTCCGCTGGTCGTCATGCAATATTTTCTCGACTCAAGATCACGCCGCGGCCGGTATTGCCGCGACTGGTGTTCCGGTCTTCGCTTGGAAAGAGGAGAGCGAGGAAGAGTTCTGGTGGTGCATCGATCAAACCATCGAAGGGCCGGACGGATGGCGGCCCAACATGATCCTCGACGATGGTGGTGATCTCACCCAAGTGATGCACGAACGGACGCCGGAATTACTCGACGATGTGCGCGGCATCTCCGAGGAGACAACCACCGGCGTGCTGCGTCTCTATGAGATGGAGAAAGAGGGGTCCCTTAAGGTGCCCGCGATCAACGTCAACGATTCGGTGACTAAATCCAAGTTCGACAACAAATACGGATGTCGGGAAAGCTTGGTTGACGCCATTCGTCGCGCGACAGATGTGATGATGGCAGGCAAGGTTGCCGTGGTTTGCGGCTTCGGTGATGTCGGTAAGGGCTCCGCCGAGAGTTTACGAAACGGCGGTTGCCGGGTTCTCGTGACGGAAGCCGATCCGATCTGCGCGTTGCAGGCCGCGATGGAAGGCTTCGAGGTCGTGACGATGGTGGACGCGGCATCGCGCGGCGATATTTTCGTCACCGCGACGGGCAATATCGACGTCATTACACTCGACCATATGCGGGAGATGAAGGACCGGGCGATTGTCTGCAATATCGGGCATTTCGATTCCGAAATCCAAGTCGCCGCCTTGCGGAATTACACATGGGACAACATCAAGCCGCAGGTTGATGAGATCGTGTTCCCCGACGGCAAACGCATGATCTTGCTCGCGGAAGGCCGCTTGGTGAATTTGGGCTGTGCGACGGGACACCCAAGTTTCGTGATGAGTGCCTCGTTCACTAACCAGGTATTGGCGCAGATCGAGCTCTGGGAGAACGCCTCCAACTATGAGCGAAAAGTCTATGTGCTCCCGAAGCATTTGGATGAAAAAGTCGCGGCCTTGCATTTGGAGAAGTTGGGCGTGCAATTGACCACGCTCTCCGCGGAACAGGCGGCCTATATCGGTATCAGCGAAACCGGCCCGTTCAAGGCCGACACGTATCGCTATTAGGCAATCGCGGCGCGGCGGGCCGATCAAAATTCTTGTCCGGGACCCATCGCGGTCCTAGACTTCCCGTCGTGACGCGCCTTTTATTCCTTCTTTTGGCGGTCCTGATTATTCAGTGGCCAGCCTTGG
>JABJCS010000576.1 GCA_018665505.1 Alphaproteobacteria bacterium | reverse complement strand
CCTTCAAGTATCCCTTGGTCACATGGCCGCGAACGCGCACTTCACCCATCTCGCCCATTGGCAAGGAGACACCCGTCTCGAAATCAGCGATCTTGATCTCAACACCATCGAGCGGTGCGCCGGAGGAAACGAGACGGCGTTCCAATGGGAGCTTCCCGTCAATCACGCAAGAATTCCCATAGGCTTCGGTCAGGCCGTAGACGTTGCAAATCTCCGTCACCCCAAGGTCGACCACCGTTTGAACTTGTTCACGACTACCGATCGTGGCTCCCGTCCGAAGCGACGAGAGATCTCGGCTGGATCGATCCGGGTGCTCCCACATCGGGCGCGACAATGCGGGCGTGCCGTAAAACACCGTGCACCGTTCCTGCTCGATGAGTCGCAGGGCCTCACCCGGCTCGAAATGATGTTGCAACACGATAGACGCGCCGTGGGTCATCATCGTGAACAGTGCGTTGACCCCCGCATAGGACCAGAACAGAGAGACCGCGAGCCATAGCCTGTCGTCGGGCGTCAAATGCTGGCGCTCACCAATCGACCACATGTTGTCTATCAGCCCGGAATGATAAAGCGGCACACCCTTCGGCAGGGCGGTCGATCCGGACGTATAGAGAATGCACGCCGTATCACCGGGCTCAATCGCCCTTTGCGCTGCCACCAGCATATCGTCGTCGATGCGGGCGCCGTACTCCACAAGGTCAGTGAAAGACATCGCACCCGGCGGCACGTCGTCGACAGGAATGTATTTCGGCAGTGGATCCAATCCGTGCTCGCGCGCCGCGTCAGCCAAGATCACAACGAAGTCCCGGTCCCGATATTTGGGCTCGAAGACCAATACATCCACTTCCGCGTGAATAAGTTGATAGGCAAGTTCTCGCGCCGTCGCCAAGGTGTTGAGTGCCACAACTTCCGCGCCGATGGCCACAGCCGCAAAATAGGTCGTCAACCATTCGACCCGATTGCCCATCAGGACGGCGACCCGGCTTCCTTTGCGGAGCCCGAGTGCTAAGAAACCTTTCGCGTGGCGCCGGACACCATCTCTGAATTCGCTATAGCTCAGGCATATCTCGCCATCGATGACGAATGGTCGGCCGGGATACTTTTCCGCCATTTCATCGAGCAAGTCAGGGGCTGTTCTGCTATTGGGCTTTTGCATAACCGGGTCTTATCGCGCTGTATACCCGCCGTCCAGAACGAGTTCGGAGCCGGTCGAAAAACTGGCGTCATCCGATACCAAGAACAACACGCCCTTGGCAACCTCCTCCGGCGTGCCGAGGCGTTTCATCGGTGTCTCCGCAGCGAAACGTTTGCGTAGGCTGTCGGCGCCGAACTCATCCGCCATCGCCGCGAACATACCGCCGTCAATATATCCTGGGTGTACGGAATTTATGCGGATCGGATATCCAAGGTTAGCGCACTCTACGGCTGCCGATTTGGTGAATAGACGCACACCACCCTTCGAGGCGCTATAGGCGCCGACGATGGATTCGCCGACCAGTCCCATGATCGAGGAAATATTGACGATGGCGCCCCCGCGATCTTTCATCGCACGAATGCCATGCTTCACGCCCAGAAACACGCCGTCCATGTTGACTGACATGACCCGCTTCCATTCGTCGTATGATGTCTCTTCGATGGTTTTCGTCGCCGGCATCACACCCGCGTTGTTGACGATGATATCGAGTCCGCCGAATCGGTCCTGGACCGTAGCAACACAAGCTTCCCATTCGGCCTCGATGGTGACGTCATGACGGATAAACAAAGCATCTTGCAATGAAGCCGCCAAGGTCGCGCCCGCATCTTCGTTCAGGTCTGAGATCGCGACCCTCGCACCCTCCGCGCTCAAGGTCGCTGCAATTGCCGCACCAATACCGGAGGCACCACCTGTGACGATAGCTGTCTTACCCGCGACCCGTCCTTCCGCCATTGCGTCTTAACCTTCGAATCGGCGTTTCATATAGTCGGCGGCTTCAGCCAATGCGTCGGCTGCGGCGGGAATAACCTTCCCCATTTGCAGGAAGCCGTGAATCGTCGTCTCCCAGCAACTGTATTCGACCTCGACACCAGCCGCCTGCAGTGCATCGGCATAGGCCTTGCCCTCATCCGTCAAGGGGTCCAAGCCCGCGGTCATCACATAAGCCGGGGCCGTGCCGCTCAGGTTCGGATGATGCAAGGGCGAGGCATCCGGTTCCATCATCGGTTCGTCATGGCCGAAATAGTGATTGTGGAACCAGGCCATCAGCGGCTTTCGGATGGGAAAGGTATCCGCGTGATCGGTGCGCGACGGATGTACATCAAGATTCCCATGATCGGCGACGGGATAGAGGAGCGCCTGCGCAACGAGCGCCGAGCCAACTGTCTCACGAACACGAAGTGCTGCGACCGCCGCTAAATTCCCACCGGCACTATCGCCGGCCACCGCGAGTTTCGACGGATCACCGCCAATTGCCGCGCCATGTTCCGCCGCCCACAAGACTGATGCCACAGCATCTTCGACCCCCGCCGGGTAGCGGTGTTCAGGTGCGAGCCGGTACTCGACCGAAACGACAATTGCGCCCGACCGATTGGCCAGTACGCGCGGAATCGAATCGTGCGTGTCGATGGTCCCAATCACGAAGCCGCCACCATGGTAATACAACACGATGGGACGCGGTCCCGCAGGCGCGTTCGCTGGATGATATATCCGGATCGGCAATGGACCACCGGGGCCGTCGATATCCATATTGTCGACCTTGGCGACCGGCTCGAGATCGAGCGCAGTCTTCGCCGTACCAGCTGCGGATTG
>JABJCS010000575.1 GCA_018665505.1 Alphaproteobacteria bacterium | reverse complement strand
TCATCAGCGGGCTTGCAGCAGAAGACCGTTGCCATATGAACGGGCTCGCGATGCTCGATGGCAAACCGAAATACGTCACCGCCGTGAGCCAGAGCGATATCGCCGACGGCTGGCGTGACCGGCGCACAGATGGCGGGTGTGTTGTTGATGTTCCGAGCGGGGAGTTCGGATATGTCGACGTTGAAAGCGGCAAGTTCGAAGCCGTCACATTCTGTCCCGGCTACGCGCGGGGCATGTCTTTCCATAACGGGTTTGCGATTGTCGGATTGTCCCGCCCCCGTGACGGCAGCTTCTCTGGGCTGGCCCTGGACGAAAATCTCGCTGCGCGTGATGCTGAGGCCCGGAGCGGGCTCGTGGTGATAGACCTTAAATCAGGCAATATCGTCTATTGGCTCCGGCTCGAAGGTCTGATCGATGAACTTTACGATGTCGCCGTCCTGCCGGGGGTAACCCGGCCGATGGCGCTCGGTTTCAAGACCGATGAAATCCGCAGAATCCTGAGTTCGGACACCCCGCAATCCCTTTGATTGGCGCGCGCGCTGGGGTTGCTGGAATTCAGCAGAAAATCTCGGAAGTTCGTTAGTCAGTTAACGATCTCGTCGTTGTATTTACGGAAGCATTTTTTGTTGGGCCGTGCCGCCTTCATCCCGTAGAGGAACAGGATGTCACGCAAAGATAAACTAGCAGAAACCAATGGACTGATCTGTGATTTTACAGGTGGGGCGGTGGCGCATCGTTTTCGTTTTGGCGGGGGGCGTGGTCAGGCTTTGCCCAAGGCTGTCGGGATGAAGGGTGGGAAAACCCCAAGCGTGGTAGATGCGACGGCCGGTCTCGGCCGGGACGCCTTTTTGCTGGCTTCCCTGGGCGCCGAGGTCACCCTGATTGAACGGTCCCGCGAAATACACCGGCTCCTGGCCGAGGGGCTCGAACGGGCCCGCAACGCTGGTGGCGATGTGGCCGACGTCATTAGCCGCATGACCCTGCTTTTTGGTGACGCCAGGGATTTATTGCCGAGCCTTTCGCCGGACGTGGTGCTGGTTGATCCGATGCACCCCGCGCGAAAAAAGTCTGCCCTGGTAAAAAATGAAATGCGCCTGGTCCGTGAGATCGTTGGCACGGATGAGGATTCTGTAGAGCTGATGAAAGTCGCATTGGCGACAGCGCGCAAGCGAGTGGTCTTAAAGTGGCCTCTGCGGGCCGATCCGATGGAAGGTATCGGTGCTCCATCCCATCAGATCACAGGTAAATCCACCGCCTATGATGTGTTTATGGTGGGCTGACCCGAGTAAAAGCGCATTTTTCAACGCTCGACGCGTTCCCCTTCAAGCGAAGAAATTTTGGCAACGAGTTCTTCCTGTAAGGGAACAGCGTTGCTTGTCGCCGCATTGACGTTGACCCAAACCACTTCGCCGGTGGCGCGGATGTCGTCAGCGCCCTTGGGGTGGATTTCAAGCAGGAAGGTCAGCGAGGACCGTCCGATTCGGGAGGTTCGCACATGGACCTCGATGTCTTCGTCGAATTTGATCGAACGCTTGAATTCCACGAGCGCGCGAACGGTGTGGAAATCTTCACCGATGCGGTCGACCTGCCCCATGTAGTCATAGGGCAGCGCACGGAAATATTCCGTCACGGCGGTGTCGAAATACGTCAGGTAATGCGCATTGAAAACAATCTTTTGCCCGTCCACTTCCGAGTAGCGGACGCGGAACGGCCAGGCAAAACTGAAGTCGGACTTGGCCAACGCTCAGCTCTTTTTGCGCGCGTGGATGCCCCGGGTCATGCCGGGAACGACTTCATCCTCTTGAATGTCCTTAAAGCCCGAAGCTGACATCCGTTCTTTCAGCCAGCCCGGGGTTACCGAGCGTGCTTCCGGCGTGAAGGCCATATGCTGCAACTGCCAGAGCGCGGCCAAATGCGGACCGTACCGGTCATCTTCGACCATAAAGTCGTGTAAAATGAGATGGCCATCGTCGGCGAGGCACTCAAAAGCGTATTCGATGACCCGCGTAATTTCGTCTTCGGGAATGCCGCTGAGGAGATAAGACATGAGTATGGCCCCTTGCTGCTTGGGCCATTCCGTCTTCAGGGCGTTCCCGGGAATGTAGCGGATACGGTCCGTCATGCCGGCTTCGCTGACAAACCGCCAACCAATTTCCGAAACATTTGGAAAGTCGATGATCGTCGAAACGAGGTCGGGGTTGGCTTCCAATAGCCGGATGCTCATGGCGCCAGTGCCGCCGCCAACATCGAGAAGTTGACGCGCATCGGACAGGTCAACGATGCGTGAGAGTGTTCGCCCCGGTCCGAGGGAGCCGGCATGCTGCGCGTTACTGTAAATGCTCGCCTGTTCCGGATCTGACATCCAGTGCTGATAAGAATCTATAGCCGCGGGGTCGAGCGTGCCGTCGATGACCTCATTCAGCTGGGTCATAAAGGGATACATCTGCTTGTCGATTTGATACCGCAGGTAGTCGCCGAACTCGTGTTTCGACTCCCGTGATAGAAACGTGCTCGCGGCGGGCGCGTTCGTATAGGCTTCGTCGTTCAAGTCGATCAGGCCGATGCTGCTGAGGGCGGTAAGCACGGTCATAATGCGATTCTTAGGGACCCCGGTTTCAGCCGCGATCTCGGCAGCGGTTCCCGGCTTCCGGTCTAATAAGGTGAAGATGTCTATGTGGAGGCCAGCAAAAAGCGCTTTCGAGGCCATGAAGCCGAATGCGATTTGTGAGACTTCTTCAGCTGTATTGGCTAACTCTACCGACATCGAAAATAAAACCCCCTGCGTGATAGGAATGCCCGCTTGGCGACTTGGTGCGGGTTCTAGGGGGGTATACTTATCGGGTTGGACCCCTCCAATCAAATGCACCCAAGCTGTCATTTCCCGTCGGGGAGCTCCACGCGTCGGGGTTTGCCCCCTCGATCCCACTGCCACAGCGTGTCGTCGTGTTTCAGGGCGATCGTAGTCCGGGAACCGGCAGCGACGGCCATGACTTCTTTCAATATTGGCACCGGTGCGGTGTCGTAGCCGCGACCCCAGGCAACCAATGTACCGTTGGGGCGGATCGCCAAAGAATGGGATGAACCGGTCGCAATGGCCTTGGCGCCGGACATGATCACGCTCCACCGGATCGCCTTGTCCCCCAGACCATGTATGCCAACCGGGCCGTAGATATTACCGCCGGTGCCCAAAACGTCTCCGTTTTCCAGGAGCATTATGGCGTGTCCGGTATGGGCTGTGATGTGGGTGGCGTTGGAGGCTGTTTGTACAAACCGATCTGTCGATTTCAGCTGACCATCACCGTATTGCCCGC
>JABJCS010000574.1 GCA_018665505.1 Alphaproteobacteria bacterium | reverse complement strand
GAAAAGATGCATCACGGCCATCGCGGCGCCAATCATCCGGTCAAGGATCTGGAGACTGGCAAGGTGGAGATCACCAGCCAGAACCACGGCTTCGTCGTGGCCCCCGACTCGTTGCCAGACAATGTGGACATGACCCACATCTCACTCTTCGACGGGACATTGGAAGGCATCGCGCTTCGCGATAAACCGGTGTTCAGTGTGCAGCACCACCCGGAAGCCTCCCCCGGCCCGCAGGATAGTCACTACCTGTTCGAACGGTTTGTGGGCTTGATGGAGCGCGCATAAGGGATTTCGCCGCCTGGCGATCGTTCTAGGTTTGTCTCCAATACGTCATGGAACAAATCAGGAGCCGAACCTTATGGCCCGCTTGCCTTATCTCGACAAAGAAGATCTGAAGCCTGAAGACCAAGAGCTTCTCAAGCGTAACATCAACTTGCACCGCATCCTGGCGCACAGCCCGGGGGCGACGCGCGCCTTCGGTGGGCTTGGGCAATATATTCGCTACGGCACGACGATGGATGCGCGGCTGCGCGAGTTGGCTATCCTGCAGGTCGGATGGCTGGCGAAAAGCCCCTATGAGTGGAGCCATCACGTCAAGATTGGCTTCGACTTCGGTGTTACCGAAGACGACGTGCAGAAGCTGATCGCGGAGAGTGCGGGCGAGGACACGGACTTGGCCGATATCGACAAGGCAGTGTTGCGCGCGGCACGCGAGATGACGCAAGACGGCAAAGTCGCCGATGGGACCTATGCGGAGCTGGCGGCGCATTTCTCGAAAGAGCATTTGATCGACGTGCTCGTGACGACAGCGTTCTATAACGCTGTCGTGCGCTTCCTAGCCTCGACTGAGATGGACGTGGAAGAGAGCTACCAGCCGTACCTCGATCAGTTTCCGCTGCCGGAATAGCGATGCCCCTAACCCTCTCCCCTTGCGGGAGAGGGTTAGGGTGAGGGGGCTCTATGGTAGTCCCGCACCCGGCACATCGACACGGCAATACTCGACCCGCCCTTTGCGCGCTTCGGCGGCCCCCGGCCCGGAGCCCGGTGCGGTGCAGATATAGAGAGTTTTGCGGTCTTCACCGCCGAGCATGCAGGCGAAGGAGCCGAGCTCGCCGGTGGAGATACGATGGGTGACAGCACCACCTTCCATCACGCGGATGGTTTCGTTCTTGCGCGGATCGGCGACCCAAATACCACCGTCGGCGTCGAGACATATCCCATCTGGGAAATTCTCACCGAGATCGGCCCATATTCGCCGGTTCGACAAAGCGCCCCCGGCGCCGATATCCCACGCGGTCAGGCAATTGCCCCGAGTCTCCCCGACCACCAGGGTCTTGCCGTCCGGCGTGATCACGCTGCCATTCGGAAAGCGCAATCCGCCGTCAGCCAGGTGGATCGAGCGGTCCGGGTCGACCCGCACCAGATTGGCGGGCACTTCGTCGGGCTCGTTGTAATGGTCGTAGCCGAAATTGCCGACATAGGCATAACCGTCGGCGCTCACCACCATGTCGTTGCAGTGCCAATTGGCGACGGATGACAAGTCGGCGTATTCCGATAGATCGCCGTCGGCCAACCGCATAAGTTTGCGATTCTTCATGGAGACGATGAGCATCGAGCCGTCCGGCAACCAACCGAGCCCGGAGGGCTGTTCCGGCACGGTCGCGACATGAGAGCGGTTGCCCTGCGGGTCGACCTTCAGCACCTCATGTGCGTAGAAATCCGAGAGCCACAGATACCCGTCCCGCCAGCGCGGACCCTCGCCGAAATAGATGCCATCCATCAGAACCGTGAGTTCGGTCATGTCGTGCGCCTCCAAAGCCGTTGTATCGTTCTATATGAGATAGCACGCGAGACAACAAAATCCCGGAGGAAGCATGCGGCTCGAGAATAAGACGGCGATAGTGATTGGTGGTGGACAGAGCGGTGGGTCCACAACGGCGATTGGGAATGGGCGAGCAACGGCAATGTTGTTCGCGCGCGAAGGGGCGAAAGTACTGGTGGTCGACCGGGATATGCCGACAGCGCAGGCGACCGTCGACCTGATCACGGAGGAAGGAAACATCGCGCGGGCGGCGGTCGCCGATGTGACGTCGGAGGAACAGGTCGAGGCGGCGATTAAGGAATGTAAGGACGCTTGGGGTTCGGTCGACGTGCTGCACAATAATGTGGGCATCAGCGTCGCGGGGGGCGATGCGCCCATTGAGGACATCACGACCAAAGCCTTCGACCTGCTGATAAACGTTAATCTGCGCGGCATGGTCTACGCGATAAAACATGTGCTGCCGATCATGCGGGAGCAAGGTTCCGGCGCTATCGTTAATATTTCCTCGATGGCGGCGTGGAGCAATTACCCCTGGGTCGGCTACAAGACGACCAAGTCCGCGGTGATCGCGCTGACCGAACAGACCGCGGCGCGCAACGCGAAGTACAATATCCGCGCCAACGTCATCCTGCCGGGATTGATGGACACGCCGATGGCGGTGGATACACGAGCGCGGGAATGGAATAAGCCGCGCGAGGAAATTGCCGCCGAACGTGACGCCAAGGTGCCGCTCGGCGGGAAGATGGGCACCGGTTGGGATGTCGCCTACGCTGCACTGTTCCTGGCGTGCGAAGAATCGAAATTCGTCACCGGCGTGTCGTTGAATGTGGACGGTGGTGCCAACGTTACATAATACGCATATGGGGAGAATGATGTATGCGCCTTGAAGGGAAGAAGGCTGTCGTCACCGGCGGCGCTATGGGGATCGGACGGGCAATTGCGCGCGCATTCGCAGCGGAAGGGGCTTCGGTCGCGGTGGTGGACTTTAACGCCGACGGCGCGGCGGAAACCGCATCCTTAATCAATGGATCCGGCGGTGACGCCTTTGCGTTGACCGCCGATATCGGTGCGTCCTCCGATGTGTCCGCGATGGCGGACGTGGTTTCCGAGCGTTTCGACACCCTTGATGTGCTCGCCAATAATGCGGGCAGCCGGATCGTGAAGCCGTTCCTCGAGCATTCGGAAGAGGATTGGCGGCGCATGCTCGATGTGAACCTCACCGGGCACTTTCTCGTCTGCAAGGCGTTGGTGCCGCTGATGATCGCGGCGGGTGGCGGGCACATCGTAAATACCTGCTCGATTGCCAGCGTCCAGGGCCGACCGAATCGCATTGGATATTGCGCTGCCAAGGGCGGCTTCCTGACCTTCACCAAGGCGCTCGCGGCGGACCTGTCGGACAAGAACATCCGGGTCAACGCCCTCGCGCCCGGCATGATCGAGACGCCGATGAACCAAGCTTTGGCCGATGACCCCGAAGTCGGAAGTGCCTGGAACAACGAGAATCTGGTGGGTCGCTGGGGCCAACCCGACGATGTCGCCAAGGCGGCGGTCTTCCTTGCATCGTCGGATGCGGACTTTATCACCGGGTCGACCATTCAGGTGGACGGCGGGTCAATTTCCGCCTTCGTGCGCGCGGGTGAGATGCCGGGGCGTTAAGTTTTCGGATCATTCTGTATTTTTATCCTCTGGACCCGACCGCGCTTTCCCTTATTTCTAATACCTGCAATCTGACTTTATAGAGTACACACCGTATGAACCCGCCGATTCGTATCGACCCTGAGACTGGCCTGAAACTTTTCAACACGCGCGCCGCCAAAGCGACGGATAAGATCGCGGGGAAGGGTTACTCGGTCATCGACGACGAGGCCATGAAGACGTTGCCGCCGGCGCCGGTGGGCGCTGTGTTCGATGCCGAGGAACAAGCGAAATACCGCGCGTTTAAAGAGAAGCGCGAGGGCGCGGCTGACTATATGTCGATGGAAGGCGAGTTCTCTAAATATCTTGAAGACGTCTACTCCGATCCACCCATCGAACGGGAGGCATTGACGGACGAGTGTGAAGTCCTGGTCGTGGGCGGCGGATTCGCCGGTCTATTGCTCTGGTACAAATTGCAGAAAGCGGGCTTCCAGGATGTGCGGTTCTGCGAGCGCGGCGGCGATGTTGGTGGAACTTGGTATTGGAACCGTTATCCAGGCATCGCCTGTGACGTCGAGTCCTACAGCTATCTGCCGCTGTTGGAGGAGATGGAGTATTTTCCGACGATGAAGTTCGCGTCGGGTTTCGAAATTCTGGAATACTGCCAGAAGATCGCCGAAAAATACGGCTTCTATGATCGCTGCCTGTTCCACACCACGGTCGGGGAGACAACGTGGGATGACGATACCGGGCGCTGGACAGTGACGACGGATCGCGGCGACAAGATGCGGGCGCGCTATGTGGTGCTCGCCAACGGCATTCTCACGACTCCGCGGCTGGCGCGTATCGAGGGCATGGAGACCTTTGAGGGCGACGCCTTCCATACCTCTCGTTGGGACTACAATGTCGACTTGAAGGACAAGCGTGTCGGTATAATCGGCACCGGCGCCACGGCGGTACAGGCGGTCCCGGAACTGGCCAAGATCGTAAAGGAACTTCACGTGTTCCAGCGTACACCGTCATCTATCGACGTGCGCGATCAACGAGAGACGACGCAAGAAGAGATCGAAGCTTGGAAGAAAGAGCCCGGTTGGTCGCGCGCGCGGCGTGAAAGACTGGCAACGATTTCATCAGGACGCACGGCGCTCAAAGGTAACGATGATTTTCTGTCCGGCAAAGTGACCGATTTCAAGGTTCGCAAGAAGCATGTGCGCGAATTGACCCCGGAAGAGCTGATGGAAAAACAGCTCGACTCCAACTTCCGTATCATGGAGCAAATCCGCGCGCGCGTGGACGCGACGGTGAAGGACCCGAAGACGGCCGCAGCCCTGAAACCATATTACACATACGGCTGCAAGCGGCCTGCCTTCCATGATGAGTTCCTGTCGACCTTCAATCTGCCCCACGTCACGTTGGTGGATACGGCGCCGCTCGGGGTGGCGGAAATCAACACCAAAGGCGTCGTTCATGACGGCGTGGAATACCCGGTCGACGTGCTGATTTACGCGACGGGCTTTCAATGGATGGCGACGGCGACCTTCGAGATGATCGTCGGGCAGGATGGACGAACCTTGCGCCAGAAGTGGCAGGAGGAGGGGACCAAGACATTCCTTGGCATTCACAGCCACGGGTTTCCTAATTTATTCGTCATGTCGGGCCCGCAAGGCGGCGGTGGACAGTTCAATTTCACGCGCGGTATCGAATCCCACACGGATTACGTTCTCTGGATGCTTGAGACTCTGCGGGAGCGCGGTGCCGAACGTATCGACATCAAGCCGGAGCCCGAGATTGAATACGCTGCCCATTGCCGGGATGTGGATACCAGAACCCGCCCGTTGCGCGATTGCGTCTCCTATTACAACGGCGAAGGAAAGGCGGAGCCGGGAAGTCTGGCATATTACGGTGGTCCGGCGAAATGGCATGAACTTCGCGCCGAGGCGCAGGCGTCGATGGACGTCTATGTTTTCGACGCGGGCGAGCGCTCTCAAGCGGTCGGGAAATAGCTTCTCGTTCGATTGGCGAAAGCGACGAGCGACAGCATCACCGGCACTTCGACCAGGACGCCGACCACTGTGGTCAGTGCCGCGCCTGAGTTTAATCCGAACAGGCTGATAGCCACGGCGACGGCCAACTCGAAAAAGTTCGATGTGCCGATTAAGGCGCATGGGGCCGCCACGTTGAACGGGACGCGCCATAGATACGCGGCGCCATAGGCAATCACAAAAATACCATAAGACTGGACCAACAGAGGTACGGCGATTAGCGCGATCAGAACGGGTCGGTCGAGGATGATATGGCCCTGAAATCCGAAAAGCAGCACGACGGTCGCCAGCAGCGCTAGGACCGAGAATGGCTTTATGCTGCTGGTGAAGCGGGTGACCGCCGCTTCGCTGTCCTCGCCTTGCGCGGCATGTCCGATTAGCCATTTCCGGGTGAGGGCACCCGCGACCAGCGGGATGACGACATAGAGACCCACCGATAGAATCAATGTTTCCCATGGCACCTCAATATCGGTGACCCCTAACAAGAGCGCCACAATTGGAGCGAAGGCGAAGACCATGATCACATCGTTCAGCGACACCTGAACCAGTGTGTAGGTCGGGTCTCCGCGCGTGAGTTGCGACCACACGAACACCATGGCCGTGCACGGGGCCGCGCCCAGCAGGATGAGTCCGGCGATATATTGCTGCGCGTCTTCGGGTGCGATCAAATCGACGAACAGCATTTCAAAGAACAGAATGCCGAGCGCCACCATGGTGAACGGTTTAATCAACCAATTTACGATAATGGTGATCAATAGGCCCTTTGGCCGGTCGCCGATATGGCGCAGGCTGGCAAAATCGACATTCACCATCATCGGGTAGACCATGCCCCAGATGAGGACGGCGACGACGAGATTCACCGACGCGAATTCGAGACCGGCAAGAAACACG
>JABJCS010000573.1 GCA_018665505.1 Alphaproteobacteria bacterium | reverse complement strand
CGAGGGCAAAATCTTCGTCCATCGAGCCAATTTCCAAGGGCACATCGAATTCAAGAACGTCACGTTCTCATACCCAAATCAAAAGACACCGGCGTTGAACGATATTTCGTTTAACATCAATGCGGGGGAACGGGTCGGTATCATCGGACGGATCGGTTGTGGCAAGAGCACCTTGTGGAAATTGATTATGGCCCTCTACGAGGCGGAAGAGGGCTCGGTCATGGTCGACGGCACCGATGTGCGTCAGATCGATCCAGCGGATCTGCGGCGCAGCGTCGGTTGTGTGCCGCAAGACGTCTATCTCTTCTTCGGATCGGTGAAAGACAATATCGCATTTAGCGCACCTTATGCGGACGACGCCATGATCCTGCGGGCGGCTAAATTGTCCGGTGTCGAGGAATTCGTCAGCAAAAACCCCGCCGGGTACGACATGGAAGTAGGCGAGCGCGGTCAAGCGCTCTCCGGCGGGCAACGGCAATCCATCGCCGTGGCACGCGCCATGCTGTTGGACCCACCGATCCTCATCATGGATGAGCCGACCAGTTCGATGGACAACACCACGGAAGCTTGCTTCAAGGCGAGAATGCAGCGTGTCTTTGAAAATGAACGGACCCTCTTGCTGATTACTCATCGCGGTTCCATGTTGTCCCTTGTGGATAGGTTAATTGTCATGGATGGCGGCAAAATCGTGGCCGACGGTCCGAAGGAACAGGTCATCGACGCGTTGACCAGCGGACGAATTCAAACCGCCCGTGAGTTGGCCTAACCAATAACCATTTTGAATACGGGACGAGTGTAGCGCATCATGCCTTCAGGTGGTTGGGACGAGGAATTTTATAAAGGCGAAGTTGGCGCCGAAGCGGAAACCGGGCTCGGGCGGTATATACCGCATATCTTGCTGAGCGCTATCTTGATTTTCTTCGTGATATTTATCTCGTGGGCGTATGTGGCGGGTCTCGATGAAGTGACCCGAGGCGAAGCGAAGATCGTATCATCCAGCCAAACCCAGAAAGTGCAGAATCTCGAGGGCGGGATCATCGCGGCGATCAACGTTCGAGAAGGCGATATCGTCGAGAAAGACCAAATCTTGTTGCGGATTGAAAATGTCGACGCAGCCGCGAAGTTGCGGGAGAGCCGCGGCAAGTACTTGGCCCTGCGGGCGGCCGCCGTGCGCCTCGAAGCAGAGGCTGACGGTGCGGAGGAAGTCAGGTTTCCGGAAGAGGTTGTGTCCGAAGATCCGGAGAGCGCCAATGACGAGCTCCGTCTGTTTACCGCGCGCAAAGGTTCCCTTAATGATCAGGCGAACTTGTTGCGGGATCAGGCAACGCAAAAACAACAGGAACTGGCCGAACAACAAAGCCGGGTAAAGCAGCTCAACGAAGCCTTTCTGTTGAAGAAACAGGAACTCGATCTGCTATCCCCGCTCGTCCAACAAGGAGTGACGCCACGTCTCGATCTCATCCGTGTGCAGCAGCAGATGCAGGACCTGCGGATGGAAGAGCAAGGCACGAAACTCGCTATTCCCAGAACCGAAGTGTCTCTGCGGGAAGCGCGTCGCCGTGTCGAAGAAAAGTTGACGGCCTTTGCCGCGGAGGCTCAACAGGAGTTGAATCGCAAGAAAGCTGAAATCAATGCTGTGGCGCAAACCTTGACTGCGGAGGCCGATAAAGTCACCCGAACCGAGGTGAGGTCTCCCGTCAAAGGGACGATTAATAAGGTGCTGATAGCGACCATCGGCGGTGTTATTCAGCCGGGCCAGGACTTGATGGAAATCGTCCCCTTGGATGACAAACTGATCGTGGAAGCAAAAATTCGCCCGTCCGACCGTGCGGCGCTACGACCCGGGCTTGAGGCGACGGTCAAGGTGACGGCCTATGATTTTTCCATCCATGGTGGGCTGAACGCCCAGCTGTTCGACATTAGCGCCGATACGATCGTGGACGAGCAGGGTGAGAGTTTTTACCGTATCCGCTTGCGGACGGATAAAAATAACCTAGGGCCCGATAAGCCGATCATTCCGGGTATGACGGCGACAGTGGATAT
>JABJCS010000572.1 GCA_018665505.1 Alphaproteobacteria bacterium | reverse complement strand
GCCAATTGGAAGATGCAGATGGATAACGGCATGGATCCGTATCATCTGACCTCGACCCACACGACCTTCATGAAGGTCGTACAGCGCCGCCAAGAGGGCGAGAGCGATAACGATCAAGTCGAATCCCCCGACTTCCGCGATCGCTTCGCCATGGCCGCCGGCATGTACACCTTCAAGAACGGTCACAGCATGATCTGGAACGAACATCCGAAGCCGGAGAGCATGCCGTTCTGGGGCATGATCGAGGCGGTGCGCGAGAAGGTTGGCGACATTCGGGCGAAATGGATGACGCGTTCGCGCAACATTACGATTTTCCCTAACCTGCAATTCAACGATTCGACATCGTTGGTCATGCGCACCTACATCCCACATGGGCCAAAATTGACGGAGATGAAGGTGTACAGTTTCGCGCCGATCAACGAGCCGGACGATCTGCGGGCGAAACGTGTGCGCCAGCACGAGGATTTCTTTAATTCCAGCGGCATGGCGACGCCGGATGACACGATTTGTTATGCGGATTGCCATGAAGGATATCTGTCCTTCCCGGGCGAATACCTGCAAAGCTTCGAGCGCGGTATGGCGACCATGATCCATGGCCCGGATGAAGAGGCGAAAGAATTAGGCATGGTGCCGGAGACTAGCCTATACGGAAATTTCATGGATCAAGGAGAGACCTCCTATCATGGCCCCTACCGGGAATGGTCGCGCCTGATGCGCGCCGGACACAACCGCGACCAAACACTCGCCGCCGCCGAATAGGGGATACCCATGTCTGAGAGAGATTTGCTCGCAGAGGGCACGGACGTCCTGTCGCGTGAAGCCTTGTATATCGATATGCGGCGCTGGGAAGAATGGATCGACCTCTATCACGAGGACGCCGTCTTCTGGGCTCCCGCTTGGCGCAACGACGAAGAATTGACGGACAACGTCAAACGCGAGATTTCGCTGTTCTATTTCGAGACCCGCGCCGGGATCGAGGATCGCGTCTGGCGCATCAATACCAAACAAGCTCCAGCCCTGTTCCCGCTGGCGCGCACGACCCACGTGATTGCCAACTCAGTCTTCGAAACTCCGCCGAGCGATACGGAAATGACACTGCATTCGGCGTGGACCTGTCACACATATTCATTACGCGATCGCTCGCAGCATGCGTTCTTCGGGCGCTACGAGCACGATCTGAAAAAATTCGACGGCAAATGGAAGATCACCCGCAAAAAGGTAATCCTGATGAATGACTACATTCCGTCCGTAATTGACGTTTTCTGCGTGTAACAACATTCTCTATTGAGAAGCGGCGATCACGCGGTTTCGCCTAAAATGGCCGATCCCCCTGCAAAGTCACCCGTTGCATAATGCGGCGCGCTTCGGGGAAATCGTTGACCGCGTAATGCATGGTACAACGATTGTCCCACATCGCGACCGAGCCCGGTCGCCATTTGAAGCGGCAGGTGAAGTCCGGACGCACCGCATGTTTCGACAATTGATCGAGCAGCGGTTGAGATTCCGCCCTGGTCATACCTTCGATGTGGCTGAAATGAGTGGTGCTGAGATAGAGTGCCTTGCGGCCCGTCTCCGGATGAGTGCGAACGATCGGATGCAGCACTTCTTTTTCTTCCGGCGCTTGCGCCACCGTCATGTCTTTCGCGACGCCAGTCTTAAACCGCGTCGCATCCTTGCCATAGGTATTGGCGTTGGTGAAGACGATGCGCAGATCGGCCAGCATCCGCTTCATGCCATCGGAAAGCGCGTCATAGGCGGCATAGAGGCTGGTGAACATGGTATCACCGCCCGCATCCGGGACGTCCATGCCATAGAGAATGGTGCCAAGTGCGGGTTCTTCCTCATAGGCCAGGTCGGAATGCCAGGCGTTGCCGAAATGGTGGACGTCGGTCGGCTCCTTCACGATGCGGAAAACATCGGGATAGTCATCCATCCCCTTCACATAGCTGTGCCGGTTGAGGGGGCCGAAGAGTCGGCCAAACGCCATCTGCGTCTCGGGAGTCAGATCCTGATCGCGAAAAAAGATAACGCTGTGATCCAGGAAAGCCTGATGGATTTCCGCATATGTCTCTTGATCGACATCGGTAATGTCGACGCCAAATATCTCCGCCCCGAGCGCACCCGCCAACGGGGCTACCGTGATTCGAGTGTAATCTTGCACCGTTTGTATTTCCGCCGACATGACTGTCTCGCTCCTTTATAGATCCGCGTAGCGCTCGATAGTCTCACGCCACTTTAGCACATCTTCCGGCCCATCGATCCCACGATCCTTCACACCGGCGAGCCCGACAACCGGCACCATCATGCGTGTAACGCCGCTTTTCGCCAGAATCGCCATCTCGCCCTCGTCCTCCGGCATATTGGTGACGATCTCGACTGCGTCCGGGTCGCGACCGGCCTCTTCCGCCGTGCGGCGGACCAAGTCGACCAGTTCCACCACGTATTCACGCGCCGGGAAAAAGCCGTCGCCGAGCCTCCCCGCACGCCGGGCTGCTGCCTTGGAGTGGCCACCGATAATGATCGGCACCGTCCCGTTCGCTGGACGCGGCTGGCAATGCACGCCCTCGAAATTCACGAACTCGCCGTTGTATGTGGGCAGGTCGGAGGTCCAAAGCTCTCGCATCGCTTCGATATACTCATCCGTCCGCTTGCCGCGCCGCTCGAACGGCACGCCGAGGGCGGCGAATTCCTCCGCCATCCAACCGACACCGACGCCCAGCAGCACCCGCCCACCGGACATATAATCAAGGGTCGCCACTTGCTTCGCGGTCACAACAACACTTCGTTGCGGTAGCACCAAAACCCCGGTGCCGAGTTTCAACGTCTTCGTCGCCGCCGCCACATAGGTCATCCAGACGATGGCGTCCGGGCGCGGATTGCTAGGGACACCGGAGCTCATGCGCCCATCGGCCGAATACGGATAGTTCGGCGCGTATTCGTCAGGCACCACGACATGATCGATGGTCCAGACCGATTCGAACCCAGCCTCCTCCGCCGCCTGTGCCAATTCCACGGCATTCGCCGGGTCAACATATTGATTGGTGTTACAGTAGCGCAGTCCGAATTTCATAATGTCTCCCTATTTCCCTAAGCGTCCCTGTATTGATCGATGATCTCGCTCCATCGGGCTAAATCGTCCGGGCCGCTGGCGGAGCTGCTCTTGAGACCGAACATATTGATGATCGGCACCAAGACACGGTCAACGCCCGCCTTCACCAATTCCGGTAAATCCTCGATGCGCTCAGGCATGCTGATGGTGAATTCAATCGCGTCCGGATCGCGGTCGTGTTCTTCCGCCGTGCGCTTGGCGAGATCGAACAGATCCGTCGGCACGCCACGCGCCGGAAAAAATCCATCGCCGAGCCGTCCCGCCCGCCGGGCCGCCGCCTTGGAATGTCCGCCGACGATAATCGGCACCGTTCCATTGACCGGTTTCGGCTGCATATGCGCACCCTTGAACTTGAAGAACTCGCCGTCATAGGTCGGCATATCGGAAGTCCATAATTCCCGCATCACGCCGACATACTCGTCCGTCGCCCGGCCTCGCGCCTCAAACGGCGCGTTGATGGCGGCGAATTCCTCTTCCATCCAACCGACACCAATACCCAGCAGCACCCGGCCGCCGGTCATGTAATCCAAGGTCGCGACCTGTTTGGCGGCTACCACCGGGTTGCGTTGCGGCATGATTAGGATGCCGGTGCCGAAATTGATCTTCTCGGTTCGCGCTGCGACATAGCTCATCCAAATGAGGGGGTCCGGCAGTGGGATATCATTCTTGCCCCCCGCCATCTTGCCGTCATCGGTGTAGGGATATTTCGATTCGTACCCCTCCGGCACCACCACGTGGTCGACGGTCCACGCGGACTCGAAACCCGCCGCTTCCGCCGCCTGCACCAATTCGACTGCGTTCTCCGCCTTGGTATAACGCGCCGTGTTGCAATATCTGATACCGAATTTCATTTCAGCCTCGCACAGAGTTCGAACACTTCTTGGATCGCCTTGAACTGATTGCCTTGCGCCGAGGACGGCACCAGGATCGGCGTCTTGATTCCCGCGTCATACCAGGCCTCAAGCCCTTCCAGTACTTTCGAGGGCGACCCATACAGCGTGTTGTCCGAGAGCCAGCGTTCGCTCAGGCACTTACCGATTTCTTCCGGGTCGTTCCCATTCGCCATCGCCTTTTCGACATCGGCCATCTCTTCCTCGTAGCCTGCCTCTTTCCAGTAGTTCCGGTAATTCGGCAGCTGCGCGTAATGCACCAGCGTCTTGCGATTAACCGCCGCCGCCGTCGCCTCGTTTTCGTAGATACAGGTCGGCATCATGTCACCGATAAAGAAATTCTTGTCGTTGCGCTTCTCCATCGGCACCTCTGCGAGCGAAATCGCCATGTGAGAGCGCGAGCCGTTGGCGAAGACCATCCCGTCGGAGATCTTCGCGGATAGTGCAATCATCTTCTTGCGCAGTGTCGCGAGCACGATCGGCGGCAATTCACCGATCATCTTCGCACTCCTGATCTCGGCAACGAAATCCCGTATGTCGGATAGCGGCTTGCCGACAGTCACCCCGTATCGTGAGTGAGACGGTGCGTGCGCCACACCGATGCCGAACTTAAACCGTCCATTAGAGAGTTCGTGAATGAAGGCCGCGTGTTGAGCCAAATCTAACGGCGCGCGAAAATAGATCGGACAGATCGACGTGCCGAACTCGATTTTGCTAGTGGCCGTCGCGAGCGCCGTCGCCAACGCCATGTTGTCACCGAGCGATGGCATATAAATACCAGAAAACCCGCGCGCTTCCGCTTCCTGGGCGAATTCGATGATTTGATGGCGCCGCCCCGGCACCGCGGCCAGCGAGATGGCTGGCATTTCAATTGGCATTTTAACCTCACATACAGGACCGTCATTCCCGCGTAGGCGGGAATCCAGTCGGCTCCGGATATCTTTCTGGATTCCCGCCTACGCGGGAATGACGGAAGGTTGTCTTCAAATCCCGGACGCCGAACTAAATAAGAAACTAGGCGCGACCGCGCGTCGGGACAGGGAGAACGCACAATGGATATCGGGTTTTTTAGTTACAATACGGAATACGGCATTCGCGCGGACGATCTAGCGCGCGAGTTGGAAACCCGCAGCTTCGAATCGCTTTGGGTCGGTGAGCACACCCACATTCCAGCGAGCCGCGAGACCCCTTTCCCCGGCGGCAGCGATCTGCCGAAACCCTATTACCACATGAGCGACCCGTTTGTGACCTTGGGCATGGCGGCGGCTGTCACCAAGAACTTGAAACTCGGGACTGGAATCAGCCTGGTCGTCGAGCACCATCCGATATCGCTCGCGAAGCAAGTCGCCACCCTCGATCACTATTCCGGCGGTCGGTTTCTGTTCGGCATCGGCGGCGGCTGGAACAAAGAAGAAATGGAAAACCACGGCTTCCCCTTTGATCGTCGCTGGAAACTACTGCGCGAGCGGGTAGAGGCCATGAAGACGATCTGGACGGAAGAAGAGGCAAGTTATGCCGGCGAATTTGTGAATTTCGAGCGCATCGTCAGCAACCCAAAACCGGCGCAAGACCCGCATCCACCAGTCTATATGGGTGGAGCAACGGATATGTCATTGAAACGGGTGGCCCGCTATTGCGACGGCTGGATGCCCATCGACGTGCTGCTCCGCGATCCAAAAGCTATGGTCGAGAAGATGCGCCAAGTCGTGAGCGAGGAAGGGCGCGATCCAGATGAAATCGAACTCTCCGCATTTTGTCAGCGCGCCCGCGACGGTGACGCACTGAAGAAATTCCGCGAAGCCGGTTTCACCCGCGCCATCATCGGCCTGCCGAACCGCGGCCGTGATGAGGTATTGAAATTCGTCGACGAGTATATGGGACTAGGGGACGAAATCGGCTAGGCCGGGGACGCTACTTCCGCTTCACCTTAATCTGCCGACCCAAATTCTCCGGCAGCGGCAAATGCTTGTGCGCCTCGTAGATCGCTCGGATGCGTTCGTAAATTTCCGACGGGAACGGTGAGACCTTACGGACCTCCATATCTATATGAAGCGTAATCGCCTCAGCTTGCGCCGCGAGGTACCCTTTCTCCGCGTGATACATTTCCTGCCAGTAATGAAAGCGCTTTTCGTCGCAATCGACAATGCGATAGGTAAAACGCAGCGGGTCGCCTTCCATCACCTCTTGCACGTAATGGATATGATAATCGCCAACGAAAGTGCCGATATTATTCGCTTTCCGGTACTCGTTCGTATAGCCGATATACTGTGAAATCGCGCCCGCTGCCTCGTCGAAGGCCAGCAGGTAATAGGCGACGTTCATATGACCATTATGGTCGATCCATTCGGGCCGTACGGTTTCCGTGTGGATTTCCAAGGGGGCGGGAATAGCAACGGTATCGGGCATTTTGGCTCTCATTCTGTCAATGACGTCGTGGAATTTACTCACCTATCCCGAAATGAAAAGCCATCGCCCGCCATAAAATCCACTCCATATCGATTTGCGGAGGTAAGTTGCCATGGGATACGACGCACCATTCGCCGGAATAACCGTTCTCGATCTCAGTCAGGGGATCGCGGGGCCCTATTGCGGTATGATGTTGGCGCAGCAAGGCGCGGACGTGATCAAGGTCGAACCCGTGATCGGCGGCGATTGGGCGCGCCAACTGGGCGTCACCTACGACGATCAAACCGCCTATTCGATCACTGGCAATCTCGGCAAACGAAGCCTAGCGCTCGACCTAAAGAGCGACGCCGGTAAGGACATTCTGTGGAAACTGGCAGAGAGTATCGACGTCTTCATGGAAGGTTTCCGCCCCGGCGTCGCCGCGCGCCTCGGCTTTGGCTACGAATCCGTCTCCGCTAAGAACCCAGGCGTGATTTATCTCTCGGTCTCGGGCTTCGGGCAAACGGGACCGCTGGCCGGACGCCCCGCCCTCGATCCGGCACTCCAGGCGCTGACCGGCATGATGAATTCCAACATAGGCGAGGACGGCGTACCGCACCGGATCATGTTTATCCCCGTCGACATGGCGACCGGACTCTATTCGTTCCAGGCACTCTCTTCCGCGCTTTACGCCAAACGCGACGAGGAGAAGGGTTGCTATATTGATAACTCCCTAATGCGCTCCGGCCTCGCGATGCAAAGCGTGAGGCTGATCGCCAACACGCTCGAGGGCGGTGAGATGACCCCGGGGGCCTCGCCGCACGGCGTCTTCTCGACCAGCGACGGTTGGATCACTCTGGTCGTCATGCGCAACACTGAGTTTGCGCCCTTCTGCGATGCCATCGCACGGCCGGACCTGGCGGACGACACCCGCTTCGCGACCGCCGTTACCCGGCACGCGCATGCCAATTTACTGACACCGGCGATCAACAACGCGATGTCCGGGCTCCCGTCGGCTTATTGGTCGGCACGCCTGACCGAAGCCGGAATCGTCCATGAAATCTTGAACGACTATGCCGAGTTCCTAAAGCATCCGCAGGCGAAGGCGGACAACGCTGTGAATTGGCTGGACCAACCTGGCCTAATTACACCGGCACCTGTCCCAAATCTGGCAGGTGTTAAGCCACCCGAGAACGGATCGCCCAAGGGAACCGCGCCGCATCTCGGGCAACACTCAAGCGAAATACTGCAACACCTCGGCTACGACGGTGTCTCCATCGACGCCCTCGCCAGAGAAGGCGTCATCGGCGGCCCTGATCTTCCCGCCGCCGACGCTTGACCGAACGCATCGGAATCACATCCTCTCTTCCTGCCGAGTGAGCAAAGGATGAAGGAGAAAATCCGTGGCCGATGAAATCAAAATGCCCGTTGAGGGGTCGCATATCATGATGTTTGCG
>JABJCS010000571.1 GCA_018665505.1 Alphaproteobacteria bacterium | reverse complement strand
GGTATCGAGCGCCGATTCCAATTGATTGCGATAGCGCGGCATGCCGATGCATATACGCACCGCATGGGGAACGTCGACGCGTCCGGCGGCAAAAATTTCCGCAGGTGCGACGATAACGCCTCGGCGTTTGGCCTCAGCTGTGAAATCCGCCGCTCGCCAGCGCTCCGGCAATGTGAGCCAAATATGGTGGCAGCCGGGCGTGGCGGAGATGCATTGCCTGGGTAATTTGTCCCGAGCCAGTGCCAGACGTGCGACCGCTTCCGCGCGCCGAGAATCGAGTATGCGCTCCGCCGTTCCGTCTTCGATCCAGCTCGTGGCCAGTTCCGCCGTCAGCGTTGGGGCCATCCAAGCAGACGCTCCGGCAATCGTGGTTTGGCGCTCTATGAGCTTTCAGGGGAATGCAGGAAGCGGATCCTCAGACCGGGCGCGACGGTCTTCGAAAGACTGGTCAGGTAGACGGTAAGCTCCGGTACCATCGTGGCAATCGGTTGGGGCGGATCTTTCATGCATCGGGCGGCGATATCGTCCTCAATGATGTGCAATCCGTGGCGGCGCGCGATCTCGGCAATAGCCTCGCGGCGCTCCTGCGGCATAACGACGGCTGTCGGATTATGAATCGTCGGGATGGTATAGAGGAACTTGCTGTTCTGCATCCGGCACGCTGTTTCGAGTGCTTCAGGGATCAGGCCGTTCTCGTCGACCGACAGTCCTTCCATGCGCAGACCCAGCATTCGAGCCACCGGTTTTACGCCGGGAAAGGTTAGAGATTCGGTCAGGATATGGTCACCCGGCTGAGTGAGTGCCGCGAAAGCAACGAGAATCCCGTTTTGGGCGCCGCTGGTGATCACCACTTGCTCCGCCGCCGCATGAATACCGGTCATGGAAAGCCACGCCGCTCCTGCGGCTCGGTGGCGTAGATTGCCGGCAGGTGTTTGATACTCCAATAAATCGAAGGCCGCTGGGTCTGCGGCGATGCGCTGGAGCGCATGGCTGAGATGTTCGGCCTCTTCACCCGGTGCCGGAAAGCTGAGACTGAGATCGATATGATCCGCAGGTGCGGTTTCACGTGGTGGAAATCCCTCGCGCAGGCCCGGCCTCAGGACATAAGTACCGCGTCCGACTTCGCCTCGAACCAAACCCTGCCGTTCCGCCTCTGTATAGGCGCGGCTGACGGTGCCGACGGTGACACCTAATCGCCAAGCGAGGTCCCGCTGTGGCGGTAGCTTCGTGCCGGGTTGCAATCGACCGGCGGAAATGTCCTCTGCAATCGCCTCCGCAACGGTGAGATATTTCGGCCCCGTTCGGGCGGCAAGTTCCGGAATCCAGATTGTCATGGTGACAATATATAAATTGACACCCTAATTGGCAACGAATAAATCGAGATAACACGCAATTGTACCTACGGTTTGTTGGATTGGAGAGTCTTATGGGTATCATTTACAAAATTGTACCTATTGATGAGATAGGTGTGTTCAAATTCGCCAGTGGCATTGCCAAGGCCGCTTTGTCGGAACTGTATTTATGGTATGAGCGTTCCGGGCAACGGCATCATTTGTCCCGGCTCGACGGGCATTTGCTTCGAGATGTCGGACTGAGCGAGGCCGATGTAGAACGGGAATGCCGTAAGCTCCCGTGGCAATATTGAATAGCGGTGCTTTGGAGGACGCGAGATGAGACTGCCGATCTACCAAGTCGATGCATTTGCGGATCGCCCGTTTGCGGGCAACCCGGCGGCTGTTTGTCCGCTCGACGCGTGGTTACCGGATGAGACGATGCAGGCGATAGCGGTCGAAAATAATCTATCGGAGACCGCTTTCTTTGTGGCGAATGGCGAGGATTTCGATATCCGTTGGTTTACGCCGAAAATGGAGATCGATCTGGCTGGGCATCCGACTCTGGCGACGGCCTATGCGATTTTCACCGAGCTGGAGCCCGGACGCAGCGCCGTCCGATTCAATACGAAACGCGGCGATGTGCTCTCGGTCGTGGAGCAGGGCGGTGTGCTAACGATGGATTTTCCGGCGCGCGCGCCTGCGCCAACGGAGGGGATCGAGGAAATCACGGCGGCGCTCGGCGCGCGACCTGCCAGTTTTTTGGCGGCGCGGGACGGTTTCTGCGTCTTCGAGAATGAGGCAGAAATTCGCGCCATCGAACCGGATATGACCAAACTCATGGCGTTTAAATATCTGGGTGTCATCGTGACTGCGCCCGGCGATGAAGTGGATTTTGTCTCACGGTTCTTTGCGCCCAATCATGGTATTCCGGAAGACCCGGTGACCGGGTCGGCGCATTGCGAGCTGATCCCTTATTGGGCGGAACGCCTGGGAAAGACCGAGCTTGTAGCGCGGCAGCTCTCGGCACGGGGCGGTGAGATATACTGCTCCCATCTGGGTGAGCGGGTAAAGATCGGCGGCAAGGCCGTGACTTTCATGCGTGGCGAAATCGAGTTTTAGGACAGATTGGGCGAACCAAGATGACCGAAGTAAGAAGCCAACTGACTCTCGGACTGCCCGTCATCGCGGCGGCATTGGCGGCGACCATGATATGGGGACTGACCCCAGCGGTGACGAAATTGGCCGTCGGTGAAGTCGACCCGGTGAGTGCCGGGTTTTTGCGCACGGTAATCGCTGGACCCTTTTGTTTGGCGGTGGCGCTTTTCGCCAAATTACAACTGCCGCCAAGCGCTTCCGGGTGGGGTCAGTTGATCGGCTCGGCACTCGGGTGCTACATCGCATTTCCAGTGCTGTTCACCTTCGGTCAGGCGGACACGACTACGTCCCATGCAGCGTTGATCATTGCGACGATGCCAATTTTCACCGGGCTTTTCGCTGCCATTGTAGAACGCCGGATGCCGTCGCGCGGATGGTGGATGGGATCCGGAATGGCGTTTTGCGGCGTCCTGGTACTTGTAGGCTCGCGCTTCGGTTATGCGGAGCCGGGTGTGACCTTACGCGGTGACCTGCTTTGCTTGGCCTCAGCGATTTGCGGTTCCGCCGGTTATATAGCGGGTAGCCGTTTGACTTCAGTCATTGGGACGTGGGGAACGACGTTCTGGGGCTTGGCCTTCTCAGGTGTCCTGAGCACCGTGGTTATCCTCGTGGTGCCGACGCCGACCGATTGGTCGACGGTGTCTTCATTCGGATACGCGACCATAGCTTACTTGGCCATATTCGGCTCGATACTGGGATATGTCGCCTGGTATTGGGCCTTGGCGCGGGGCGGCGCGATGCGGATTGGGCCGATACAGTTTCTGCTGCCCGTCATTGCGTTAACAGTCGCTGTGCTGGGCTTGGGAGAAGTACTGACACTGCCGTTGATAATTTCAGCGGTTGCCATTGTCGGCGGCATTGCCGTCGCCCAAAGGTCTTAAATTTTGAACGAAGGAAATTTCCAATGTTAGCCGACAAGAAAGCTATTTCTGCCGCTGCCGAGCTCATTGCGCAACACATGCAGCCGACGCCGCAAATTTGTTGGCCGCTCTTATCGGCGCGCTGTGGTGCGGAAGTGTGGGTTAAGCATGAAAACCACACACCGATCGGCGCCTTCAAGGTGCGCGGTGGCTTGATCTATATGGATGCGCTAAAGCGTCGAACCCCCGACGTTCCGGGCGTCATCACGGCGACCCGGGGCAATCACGGACAATCCGTTGCCTTTGCTGCGCGGAGTGCGGGGGTGCGTGCCGTCGTCGTCGTGCCGCACGGCAACAGCGTTGAAAAGAATGCCGCCATGAAGGCCTTCGGGGCGGAGCTCATCGAACATGGCCGTGATTTCAATGAGGCCCTGGATTTCACGAAAGAGCAGGCAGAGGCACAGAAACTGGAATTCTTCCCATCCTTTGATCCCGACCTAGTCGCCGGGGTTGGCACCTATACGGCGGAACTTCTCACGGCCGCACCTGACCTGGACGCGATCTACGTACCTATCGGCCTCGGTTCGGGTATTTGTGGGGCGATGTCGGCCCGCGATGCCCTGGGCTCCAAGGCTGACGTGATTGGTGTCGTTGCCGAAGGTGCAGCGAGCTATGCATTGTCCTACGAGGCCAGAAAGCCGGTACCGACCAATGCGGTTGACACCTTCGCCGACGGTCTCGCGGTGCGAATACCGGATGCGCGGGCACTCGAGGCGATCCTGGCGGGTGCCGCGCGGGTCGTCACAGTTTCTGAGTCGGAGATGAAGGCCGCGGTCCGCCACTATTACACAGATACACATAATCTAGCTGAAGGGGCGGGTGCCGCCTCTCTCGCGGCCCTCCTTCAGGAGAAAGAAGCAATGGCGGGTCGGAAAGTTGGTTTGGTCCTCTCCGGCGGGAATATCGACCGAGATCTCTATATGGACATCCTCGGCGGGAGCTGAGCCATCGTTATGCCAAATATCCAAATCAAAACGGCTTCCACGAAAACCGATTTTGCCGCGATCCAGGATTTGTTTCGGGAGTACGCGGAATCGCTTCCCTTCGATCTTGCCTATCAAAACTTCGAAGGCGAGATGGCGGCGTTTCCCGGCAAGTATGCCGAACCGCAAGGCTGTCTGCTTGTGGTGGAAGTCGACGGCGCGCCCATGGGTGCGGTCGGATTGAGGCCTTTGGAGACGGGAGTGGCGGAGATCAAACGTCTCTATGTGCGGCCCGGTACCCGTGGTCTCGGTCTAGGGCGCCTCTTGGTGGCGGAGATCGTCGCGCGTGGCCGTTCGATCGGCTACCGGACGCTCCGCCTCGATACGATCCGCGGATTGATGGTCGGTGCGGAGCGGCTGTATCAGGGTGTTGGTTTCGTTGAGATTCCGCCCTATTACGACAGTCCCATTGAAGGCGCCGTATATTACGAATTGCGCCTCACTTAAGTTTGCGCAAGAACCGGGTCGCGGCCGGCAGACAGAGGCTCTAGTTTCCCTGTAACATATGGAACAGCGAAATGCCGGAGGTCGCGATGAACACGGAAAATGGACAAGATTTGGCGGATGGACCGGACGGGATGCGAATATCCCGCGCTATCGAATATCTCACCAATAATTTCGAGATGCAGCCGTCACTGGATGATGCGGCACGGGAAGCCGGGCTCAGTAGTTTTCATTTTCAACGGATGTTCACTCGCTTCGTCGGCGTCAGCCCAAAGAAATTTATCCAACATCTGACGCTCAACCGGGCAAAAGAAAGTCTCGCATCTTCCGCCAGTGTTCTGGATGCGGCCTATGATGCAGGATTGTCAGGGCCGGGACGGCTGCACGACTTGTTTGTCACGCATGAATCCCTGACACCGGGTGAATGGAAAGCTATGGGTGCAGGCAAGAATATTGCCTATGGATGGCATCCAAGTCCCTTTGGCGATTGCTTGATCGTTGCCAGTGACCGGGGTGTGTGCGGCCTTGCCTTCGAATTAGAAGAAGGGCGGGATGCCACGATTGACGATCTGTTCTCGTCTCTCGGCGAGGCCCGCCGAAAGGAAGACCCGTCACTGACCAAGGAATTCGCCGACCGCACCTTTGATGGCGGGGAATTGAATGTCGTGCTGCGCGGCACGCCATTTCAATTGAAGGTTTGGGAAGGCTTGTTACGGATTCCGTCCGGTGTGGTCACGAGTTACGAGGGGCTAGCACGCTCTCTCGGCCGTCCGACCGCGGCCCGTGCGGTGGCCAGTGCCGTCGCCCGCAACCCGGTCTCTTGGCTCGTGCCGTGCCACCGGGTCTTGCGCGGAACGGGTGCGATTACAGGGTATCGGTGGGGACCATCGAAGAAACGCTCTATGCTGGCCGTGGAGGCGGCGGTGAGCGAAGAAAACGTGGCCGCTTAATCCGGGAGAAAGGATACCCGCCGGACGCGCGGCGACGCGATCTTTCCTATTTTATACGGCAGATGAAATACGCCTCGACATGGCGAGGACGGTTGTCGCCTTTATGGGCGTGGTTTCCACTTTCCGAGACTTCATGCTGGTGGGCGTTCGTCGGGGGAAGGTTGTGGCTGTGATTTCCGGTCAGGTCGGTATTGAGTGCGTGCTGATGCGCACTACCGCGCTGGGACAACGCTCCCGGTCCGCCGGGGAGGCCGCTGTTGGATGAGAGACCACCTCCGGCGGATCCTGTTTGCCCGGAATGGCGGTGCAAACCCGCGACGCCGCTCGTACGCATTTCGCTGTCGGGGGTATTTGCGGTTACCCCGCCATGAGCGTGTGCTCCGGCAGGTGAGGTTGAGATTTCGTCGGATCCACCGGTTTTGCCGATACTCTCTTTACTGCTTGCACCCCTGACGAAGGCGTCGCGTAGATCGGGCAGTCGCTGTCCAATGAGAGGTGAGTCTTGATCGCGGACGACCTCGCCGTTGCAAAGTGACCAGCTTGGCGGCAGCTTTTCTAAAGGTCCGAAGTATGGGATCGCCGCGCCGATCGGCACATGGCCGAAGTCGTTTGCAGCTATCGATACGTGTGGTGTCGAGAGAAGCAAACAGAATGCCGCGAAGGCTAGTCGGAACGGCATTCTTCCAATGCTCCCTCGTTAACTTTGTGCCGGTCCGTCCAGCCCGCCCCAGGCGATGAAATTGGGGTTTTCGTATCCGTTCTTGGCGTAACGGAAGGGCTGGCCGTCAATGGTCGTGACCCGTCCGCCCGCCGCTTCGAGGACGGCTTGTCCGGCGGCGGTGTCCCATTCCATGGTTCGGCCGAACCGTGGATATATGTCCGCCTCTCCTTCGGCGACGTGGCAAAATTTCAACGAACTTCCGGCGTTTCGCGTTTCGTGCACGCTGCGGCCGTCTAATAGCGCCGCGATTTTCTTTGGATCGCCGTGCCGTCGGCTGGCAATAACGGTAACGCCTGCATCGGGAACGGGACGGATGCGAATTTCCTGAGCCGCCGAGCCTTCCACGCGGCTGTGGGCGCCTTCACCGACGACACCTGCGTAGATCTTCCCGAGTGCGGGTGCGTAGACAACGCCGCATATCGCCTGTCCGTCTTCGATCAAGGCGATGTTAACCGTAAATTCACCGTTTTTGCGCACGAACTCTTGGGTTCCATCCAAGGGATCGACCAGCCAGAATTTTCCTTCGCTGATGTCCGGTGAATGCCCGGCGGCGAAAGCTTCCTCGGCGACGATGGGAATGTCCGGGGAAATCGTCTTCAATCCGGCGATGATGATCTTCTCGGCCGCAGTATCAGCTTCGGTGACGGGGCTGTGATCGTCTTTATATTCGGCGACGAAATCTTCCGCGTAAATTTTCATGATGGCCACGCCGGCTTCAAGTGCCAGTTCTTCGAGGCGGGGGAGCATGTCGATGGGAGCGGTCATTTGGCCTCCTGAATGGCGTGCCAGACCCGCTCGGGTGTGGCGGGCATGTCGATATGAGTGACGCCGAGGGGTGCGAGTGCGTCGAGAATAGCATTGATGACCGCCGGTGGCGCGGCAACGGCTCCGGCTTCTCCGGCACCCTTAATCCCCATTGGATTGGTGGCGCAGGGATAATCTTCGACCAGATCGACGACGAAAGGCGGCATGTCGTCCGCTCTCGGGACGCAATAATCCATAAACGATCCGGAAATTAATTGGCCGGTATCGTCGTAGACACAGTGTTCCATCAGCGCCTGGCCGATCCCTTGCGCCAGACCACCTTGTACCTGCCCTTCAAGAAGTAACGGGTTTACCAACCGGCCGAAGTCATCGACAGCCCAATACCCGACAACACGGGTCGAGCCCGTTTCCGGATCGATCTCCACTTCGCAGGCATGACTGCCGTTGGGGAATGTCATGCCATCGGCAGCGAACTGGGCCTCGCCATCAAGAACCTCGTCTCGCTCTGTCGCCAATTTTGCGGTTTCGGCCAAGGTCATCGTTCGGTCCGTCCCAGCGATTCGGAAGACTCCATCTTCGTACTCGATATCGGCCTCAGCAGCTTCCATTGAGTCCGCGGCGAACCGTGTGCCATTTTTGATTACCGCGATGGAGGCGTTGTTGCATGCGGGAATACCGTTCAACATCGAGCGCGATCCACCGGTACCACCCCCAGTTCGAATCCGGTCGGTGTCGCCCTGCACCATGCCAATACGGTTGATATCGATACCGAGGCGCTCCGAGACGGCTTGCGCGAAGACGGTCTCATGCCCTTGGCCGTTCGATTGATTGCCGATGAAAATTGTGGCGTTGCCATCGGGTGTGATCTCTAAACGGGCTGCCTCTCCCGCACCGGCACGGACCCCCTTGATGTAATGCGCGATCCCCAAGCCGCGCAGCTTGCCCTGTGACTTCGCATCGGCGCGGCGTTCGGTAAATCCAACGGTACGTTGCTCGAGTGTGTCGAGCAGCGCGTTAAAGTCGCCTGAATCGTAAGTCCAGTTCATCGCGGTGGTGTAGGGAAGTTGCGACGGTTTGATGAAATTGCGCCGCCGAATCTCTCTTGCATCCATGCCGAGTGCGCGTGCGACCGCATCCATCGCCCGTTCAATAATATAAATGGCCTCCGGATGGCCGGCCCCGCGATAGGCATCGACCGGCACGGTGTTTGTAAAGACGCCACTCACCTCCAACGCAATCGCCGGAATGGTGTAAACCCCGCTCAACATCGCGGCGCCGCATTCAGTCGCTATATAGGGCGAGAAGTTGGAGACGAACGCGCCAAGATTGGCGTTCGTGCGCACGGACAGCGCTAAAACTTGGCCGTCGTCATCGAAGCCGACCTCAATATCATTGACCTGATCGCGGCCGTGATAGTCGCTCGGGAAAGCATCGGCGGAGCGTTCCCCCGCCCATCGGACGGGGCGGCCAAGATCGCGGGCCGCGAACAGTACGAGCGGTTGTTCCGGGTACATGAAAATCTTCATGCCGAATCCGCCGCCGACGTCATGGGTGACGACGCGGAAGGCGTCTTCCGGCAGTTTGAATAAATGCTCCGCGAGTTGCAGGCGCAGCGAGTGTGGTCCTTGGCTTGTCGTCGTCAGGGTAAAGCGGGTGCCGTCCCATTCGCCGATGGCGATGCGCGGCTCGATGGAGGCGACGATGAGCCGATTGTTGACAACCCGAAGTGCAGCCTTTCGTGGCGCATCCGCCATTGCCGTTGCCGTCGCAGCATGATCTCCGTCGCGCCAGACGAAGGAGGTGTTCTCCGGGATATCATTCCAGAGTTGGGGTGCGCCGGCATCATTGGCGCCAGCAGTGTCGACGATCGCGGGGTGAGCGTCGTAGTCGACCTCAATCAATTCCGCCGCGGCCTTTGCTGCCGAGACGGTCTCGGCGACGACGAAGGCGACTGGTTGGCCCACATAAACGGCTTTCTCGGTAGCTAAGATCGGATACGGAGGTGCTTTCAGTGCACTGCCGTCAGCTTGCTGGATAGGCGCCATGCATTGAATGGTGCCGAGTTCGGTAATATCCGTCGATGTGTAAATGCCAAGAACCCCGTCAACACCCATCGCCACCGCTGTATCGATGGACCGGATTGAAGCGTGGGCATGGGGCGAGCGCAGGACGATGCCATGGGTTTCGTTAGGAAAGCTCACGTCATCGGTGTACTTGCCCTGGCCCGTCAGGAGACGCGGATCTTCAAGTCGGTAGACGGGTTGTCCCACGCCGAATTTGGGCAGGCTTCGCGCATCGTTCATGTTTATGTGCCTGAGACGGAGTGGGAAATCATTGTGGTTTGGGCGCGGCTTTCACGGAGATTGCGGTAAACCGCCATGCCTGGAAATTATCCGACCAATGATCCATCGGCAATCCCGCCTTCTGCTTCAAGCGGGCGACGAATTCCGTAGTCTCTGGAATGCTTTCCCAAACTTGCGGCAAGAAGACGCTACGCTTGCCTTGATCAGCGATAATCAGTCCGTCGATCTTAGGTCGAAGCTGCCCCAAGAAATCCGCCTCATCGCTGAACGACATCTCAGTAAACCGGCTGAGCAAGGAGATCGAGAGCTCAAGTTGTGCGGCCTCGTCTTCCTGTATTGGCGGGAAGCGCGGATCCTTCATCGCCGCCTTATAGGCGTTCTCGACGACATCCGAGATTAAGGGCTGATGGGCTTGAATGGTGCCGATACAACCGCGCAACTGGCCGTTTTTGTTGATGGTAATAAAGGTCGCGCGGTTTTCATGCAGAACCGCCGGAAAGCTCGAGAGATCGACCTTCGGCGGTTTGCCGTTCTTTATGGAGTAGCCGACCGATTGCGCGGCGGCGCGAAAGATGCGCGCACCTTCGCGCTGCAACATGGTCCTGTCGTCCTCCACGGGAGTGGCGGGAGCGCCGACAGTATCGCCGCAAACGGCCCAAGAGCCGTATCCGACAACTTTGTCTTTCTTACCTGCCGTGTCACCCGAATTGCACAGATCGATACGGTCGACGGAGAGACCATGCTTTCGCGCGGCTAACAGCATACCGGCGACGGGGATACGCCCGCAGGCCTGGTCTCGCCCGATGGCAGCCGGGTTCATGTTCTCAATGGCGTCTGCCGTCGCACCGTCCAATTTTTGCGCGGTCTCGTAGTCTTGGTAATGGCTGAGATCGGTGCTGATAACGAAACGAGTGGAATCGTCACCCCATAGACGCTCTAGAACTTCCGCGACCTGTTCGCCCGCCACATTGCCCGCCACTAGCGGCAGTAGTTTGAACTCACCGAGCACGGACTGCAGGAACGGGATGTGGACTTCTAGGGAATGTTCTTGGCGGTGTGGCTCGTCATCGAGCAGGACCTGCGGCATATCGCTAATGGCAGCGACCGCGTCGGTATCGATGGGCACGTCGCCGAGCGGCGTCTTGAACGCCTCCACTGTTGGGGCGGCGATGCCTTGGAATGCTACGCGGTGTGCAGGACCGACCAGCACGATCCGCTTGATACTTTCCGCTTCCGATCGCCAGGCGGCATAGGCATTGGCCGCCACTTGACCCGAATAAACATAGCCGGCATGGGGCGCGATCAAGGCTTTCGGCGAGACGGTCGCCGGTATCGGCGCGGCGGAGAGATAGCCCGCGATATCGGAGGCAAGGGTCTCCCGTTCTGCCGGATAAAAGAAGCCCGCGACCGCTGGATCCCTCACATTGCCCATGAGCTACGTCCCCTTCTCCGGTCCGCCGAAGCATTCGAACTGAAACGCATTGTCGCCTTTGACGATGATCCGCGCGCGCTTGTCGAACTGGGCGCAATGACGGTCCGCTTTCTCAAGAGTGATTTCCTGGGAGCGTTTTGCGAAACTCTCGAACTCGACGCCGACAAATCCGATATTTAGCCGTGACTGACTTTCGACAATTCCACCTTTAGAATTGCCGTCCACTATGGTCGGTGTGCAGGCAGAGACCAGTAAGAGCGCCATCGCGGCGCAGGTCACGATTTTAGGTTTGAAATTCATTCAAGGCCCTTACATGCCAATTCATTAATGCTTCGCTATAGTATATGTGGAGCGAGGGATGATTCGCTATGGCCGAAATGACGGAAAATGACATTGAAGGACATCCGGGCCGCCATTGGCAGTTGCTCGATGATGGGCGTATCCAATGCGACGTGTGTCCGCGCGAATGTCGTCTAAAGGAAGGACAGCGGGGGCTCTGCTTCGTTCGGGCGCGGAGCGGCGATCAAATCGTGCTGACGACCTATGGGCGCTCCAGCGGATATTGCATCGACCCGATCGAGAAAAAACCGCTTAATCATTTCTTACCGGGCACGCCGATCCTTAGTTTCGGGACGGCCGGTTGCAATCTCACCTGCAAGTTTTGTCAGAACTGGGATATTTCAAAATCGCGGGAGATGGACCGGCTGATGGATCAAGCGACTCCGGAGTTGATCGCGCTCGCCGCGCAACAGACGGGGTGCCGCTCGGTCGCCTATACGTATAACGACCCGACGATTTTTTTGGAGTATGCGGTCGATGTCGGGCATGCCTGTCACGCTCATGACATCAAGAACGTGGCGGTAACCGCCGGATATATGAAAGAGGCGGCGCGGGAGGATTTCTTCTCGGTGATGGACGCCGCGAATGTAGATCTGAAAGCGTTTACGGAATCATTCTACAAAACGCTCTGCACAGCGGAGCTGGCCTCGGTATTGGATACGCTAAAATATGTGAAACACGAGACCGATGTTTGGCTTGAGATCACAACTTTGCTGATCCCGGACGAAAATGACTCCGAAGGCGAAATCGAAGAGATGACGCAGTGGATCGTTGAACATTTGGGACCCGATGTCCCGGTGCATTTCACGGCTTTCCATCCGGATTACAAAATGCTCGACAAGACGCGCACGCCGCCGGAGACATTGTTCCGCGCCTGGCGCATCGCCCGCAAGAACGGCATCCACTACGCTTATACCGGCAATATCCACGACAAAGCGACCGGTAGTACCTATTGCCATGGCTGTGGGCTGCGCTTGATTGGGCGCGACTGGCATCTGCTCGATGATTGGGGGGTGACGCAAAGCGGCTTGTGTAGCCGCTGCGGGACGGCATGTGCCGGTGTTTTCGAGGATCGGCCTGGAGATTGGGGCCGCAAGCGTCAACCGGTGCGGCTCAATGATTTTGCGGCACGGGTGGAATCCGCGGGCGCCTAATATAGGCAGTTGCAGAAAAAACCCGCCACGACCCACTTCCGGTAGGTTCAACACCGCGTGACAATCCATCGGATTCGTTTACCTTCGCTATAGGTGGGGAACGGCAGTTCAAGAACGAAAATGCAGACTGAAGACTATCAACGGAATATTCGTGACTTCTACGAACCGTTGCTCGCGGAGCACGGTGACGGATCGGCGGCTGTGGGCTACCCCGAAGCTGCCGGACAGCAAGGCCGTTACGTCATGCTGTGCGAAGTCGGCGACCTGAAGAACGCATCGATCCTCGATATCGGATGCGGATTGGGGCACCTGCTCGATTTTCTTAAGGAGAATGGGTTCGAAGGCGACTACCTCGGCATCGATCTGCAGGAAGAGATGGTCGAAAGGTCTCGCAAGCGTCATCCGGACGCTCGGTTCGAAGTGGCGGATTTTTTGATGGAGTCTCCCGATTTTGAAGGACGGGACTTTATCTTGGCGAGCGGGGTATTACAGCACTGCGAGAAGGCACTGCGCGAGCGCATCATCGCGCGTATGTATGAGAAATGTGGGACCGCCGCCGCCTTTAATGCGTTCTCAACCTGGTACGGCAAACATCCGGATCCAAGGTTCCATATTGCCGACCCGCTCGAGGTGCTCAATTTTTGCCGAGGTATGACGACGCGTCTGCTATTCCGACACGAATACGTGGCCCACGATTTTTCCGTCTATATGTACCGGCCGTAATAGCGCCGGATAGAAAAATCCCCCGGCCGAACCGATGACCGGGGGAAGGGAGCCCAGGGGGGCTGCTTCCTCGGGAGGAAGAAGAATTCCTATTCGAACGCTTCTTCCCAGCTGCCGCGCGTCGCGGCGCGGGAATATTCGGTGGCGCGATTCTCAAAGAAATTCGCGTGCTCCACGCCATTGAGCATATCATCCATCCACGGGAGCGGATTGCTCTCGATGTGATAAATGGGGTTCAGACCGAGTTGCCCAAGTCTTCGGTCCGCAATGTAGCGGATGTATTTTTTAACATCCTCGGCTTCCAATCCCTCGACGCCGCCCATCTCGAAGGCGAGGTCGATGAACGCATCTTCATGGTCGACGATGGTCGAGGCGGCGACATAAAGGTCTTGCTGTAATTCTTCGGTCCAGATGTCTTCGTTCTCTGAAATGAAGGTCTTGAAGAGACGGATAATCGAGTTGGTGTGTAACGATTCGTCACGCACCGACCACGTCACGATTTGCCCCATGCCCTTCATCTTATTGAAGCGCGGGAAGTTCATCAGGATCGCGAAGCTGGCGAACAGTTGCAGACCTTCCGTGAAGGCCCCGAAGACGGCCAGAGTCTTTGCGATATCCTCACGGCTACCGACGCCCCATTGCTGCATGTAGTCGTATTTGTCCTTCATCGCCTTGTACTTGAGGAAGGCTTGATACTCAGCCTCCGGAATTCCCAGCGTGTCGAGCAAATGTGAATAGGCGGCGATGTGGACCGTTTCCATATTGGAAAATGCCGACAACATCATCTGAACTTCGGTCGGTTTGAAGACCTGCGAGTAATGCTTCATGTAGCAATTATTAACCTCGACATCCGCTTGCGTGAAAAAGCGGAAAATCTGGGTCAGCAAGTTTTGCTCGGCCGGACTAAGATTCTTGTGCCAATCTTTGACGTCATCGGCGAGCGGCACCTCTTCCGGCAGCCAGTGGATGCGCTGTTGGGTCAGCCAGGCGTCATAGGCCCATGGATAGTGGAACGGTTTGTAAATCGGCTTGGAATCTAACAGCGACATCTTAGCGATACGTCCTTAGGTCGATCTTCTGGTTATTGGCAGGCGAGGCATTCTTCGTAGTCGATCTCTTCCACCGGCTGATCTCCGCCATTCACCTTGCCAAGATGTGGTACGGCGAGTTGTCCGGCGTCTTGGTTGGCCACGACCTC
>JABJCS010000059.1 GCA_018665505.1 Alphaproteobacteria bacterium | reverse complement strand
GCTTAACATCGGCGGTACGTTCGTTTTACCAAGGATAATAGCGCCTGCCGCTTTCAGTTTTTCCGCTATGAGCGAATCACGCGTCGCCACATTGTTGCGAAAACTTGGAACGCCCCACGTCGTGGGCAAACCGGCAATATCGAACGCCTCCTTGATCGTCATCGGCACACCATGAAGAGGTCCCATGAACTCGCCATTCTCACGGATCTGATCCGCTGCATCGGCCGCCTCACGAGCTGCTTCGAAATCTCGCACGACCACTGCGTTGATCGACGGATCAACCGCTTCAATCCGTGCAATCGCGGCGTCAACTGCCTGTCGCGCGGAAAAGTCGCCAGTTCGTAATTTCCTCGCCAGAGATGTCGCGCTCTCAAATGGATCAAACATCGCCTTCATGCCTTTCCGGTAATCTAATTTCATTATTAACTCGACCGTTCTCGGAACCGGGCCAGTATCCAAACCGGGCCGAGACCGGCGAGCGCGATCAACCCGAGTGTAAAAAAGGCATCCTGATAGCCAAGAGTGCTCGCTTGGGCATATAAAATTTCGCCAAAATAATGCAACGCGCCGGCACCCCGGTCCGAGGCGGCGACGCCGGCTTCCGACAATAACCGCCGCATGGTCTCCAGCATTTCCGAGCTCGCTGAGTTTGCTTTCGGTTGCATCGCGGAAAAAGCATCGCCATGGAACGGTATGCGGGTTTCCATAAAGGCGATGACGCAGTTCATACCGAATGCCGCGCCCAATTGTCGTATCAGATTGATCGTGCCGGACGCTTGATTAACCATCTCGCCCGGCACCGCCTTCAGTGCCGTCGCGTTGACGACAGGCGTCGTGCAAGCAAGCCCCATCCGAATAAAAAGCGTCCAGAAGACAAAGGTCCAAAACGGCGTGTTCACATCGGCAGTGCTCAAGAGAGAGAAAGCCACGCAATAGGACAGTAAGCCGGCACCAATAATGATATGGGGTGGCAAATGATCTGAAATGCGGCCCGCAATTGGGAAGAACAGCAACAGGGAAAGTCCACCCGGCATCAGCAGATAACCGGCCCGCAGTGGCGTGTAGCCCTGAACTTCCTGCACAAAAATTGGAATCAGGAAAGTCGATGTCAAAAAGATACAGCCACTGAAAAAGGCGACGACTGCCGCTGAGGAAAATCGCGAATATCGGAACACATGCATATTCATCAAGGGATTGGGTGCGAAATGCTCCCAGATGATGAAAGCAATCGCGGATGCGCCGCCAGCGCAGAATAGAATCGTGATGTAGTCGGAGCTCCACCCTTCCCGTTGCCCACCTGACAACGCCAGCATCAGATTAAACAAAGCGGAACACAGCAAAACAAAGCCGATGAAATCGAACTCGGGAATTTTCCGGTCGAACTTCTTCGACGGCATGAACAAGAAACCCAGTACCACCGCGAGAGCAGACGTCGGCAGAGTCAGGAAAAACACGTACCGCCAGTTGAACAGCTCAATGGCGATCCCACCCAAGGTGGGACCAATTGCCGGCGCCAGCACGATCCCCATGGAATAGAGACCCATCGCCGTACCGCGACGCGACGGCGGAAATACCTTGAACGTGACGGCCATGGTCAACGGCTGGATAACACCCGCAGCCATGCCTTGCATCAAGCGCCCAAAGTTCAACGCAAGTTCGCTTTCCGCGACACCGCTCATCATCGATCCGGCGATAAAAACCAACATCATCACCGCATAAGTGAGACGTTCGCCGATAAAGGAAATAAACCAGGAGGCAGTCACCATCCCCGCGGTCATCGCCGCGAAGTACCCAGAGGACAAAAGCTGCGCCTTGTCCCGACCGATACTGAAAGCCCCCATGATGTCAGGAAAGGCGACGTTGACGGTAGTCATCGACAGCACCACGGTCATGGCGCCAACCATGCAGGTGACGGTCGCCAACCAACGGTAGGCTGGCCCGTAGCGCGCGAAGAGATCGTCTATGCTTTCCGTAACCAAGATCAGTGCGGACTTTCGTTCTACGGCGACTCATTGGACTTGTCGGCAGATTGAAACACGCAACAATAGGGATGCGCCATTCTGCCGTGAACATTAGTCATTTCAACCGGATCCCCCAAGAGCCCAGACGGCGGATCGCCGCAGGCAATCAGAGCCTTACATCATGCAAGGGCCGGCCCCAGTCCGCTGCCGCCGCTGCAATTCGGTCGACATCTTCTTCCAACATCAGCCCGTCTTCGACCAACCTTTTCGCCGCCGAAACCATGGCTCGTACATATCCATCCGCATCACCGTAGCGGTCGACAATGGACCGGCGCGAATCTCCTGTCGAGCGCCGGACGGCCTCTGTTTCAGGAAGTGGTAGATAGCTGCCAGTAAATTCGTGCATATATCCTTCACCTTGGCCCCGCGCGCGCAGGTTCCATCCGGTGTAGGTGCCCAGCGGCGCTTCAACCATCGGCGCTCGAACACCCGCGATGTCGTTTCCGTCCGCGTCGACGGCGGGGATCAGGACGGTATAAGCTCCATTGCCGATATCCGGCGGCTGTTTCGTCAAAAACCCTTTCGCTGCTTCCGGCCCGAAATCATATGCGGGCAAACCGTTCGGTCCGCTCGGTTTCGCAAGTCCCGGTACATTCGGGAATTGTTTGTGCCATTCCTCCGCCGTCACCAAAGTGCCGTCGGCGCGTCGAGGGATACGGCTATCCGGTGGCGGTGTACCATCAGTCGCCCAAGCATCCATCGCATTCAGCATGCCGCGGAAGAACATCGAGGTTTTCACGATATTATTGTTGTTCTGACAAATCCCGCGAGACGGCTGTTTCTGATTCGGATCGGCGAAATGTTGAGAGCTCGACCACAGGAACACCCGCACCGTATCCGGCTGCTCCAAGTCGTTGCCTTCCGTATCCGTATGAACCAAGGATCCGTGACGTTGCCAATATTCGGTCCCTGTCTGGGTGTGGAGCACCAAGGGATCGGTCTGAGGGCGCTTTAAAATAGCATCCGTAGTACCCGTTATGTGATCCGTCGTCTCCGCATAAGAGAACGGGAAACGGTCCGCCATATTCTCGTGATCTTCATATTGCTGACCGGCGGCGCTCACACCGCAGGCAAAGCGATGGTTCAACCACATCAGGCCGCCGCCAGAGACATGCGGTAGAACACCATCAAAGACCCGCCGGCCTTCAACATCCGCGTTGAAACCTTGGTGGATCATGTCCCGAATGCAGCGCCCAGTCTGCGAGCGGCCCCAGGCGTAGACTTTCTCTATGGTATCGCCGAGCGGGTTCACCTGTCCGGTAGAATCGGCGCTATCATTCTTCAAGAAACTGACAAAGTCCCGCACAGCAACATGGCCTAATCCCATGACCATCGGGTCCTTCCCGGTATAAACGATCTCGTAAATCCACCCGGTCTCAAAACCTTCCGGCAGCAGAACATGAACGTCCGATGGCACAATGGCCGTCTCAGCGCCCTGATTGTCGAGCCCTACCCCGCCTTCAATACGGGCAAACGCCCAGCGGTCGCCAGAAATACCCT
>JABJCS010000570.1 GCA_018665505.1 Alphaproteobacteria bacterium | reverse complement strand
GGTTATATAATGTCAGAATTTGGGGTTTGGAAACAAGTGAGCCGCCATCGCGGGTCGGAGGAATGATGCTGTTGCAACATGCGACGTGGCCGGAGGTCGAAGCCTATCTCGGACAGAATAAGGGCATCATCGTCCCGATCGGTTCGACGGAGCAACATGGACCGTCTGGTTTGATTGGAACTGATGCACTAACCGCAGAATTTATTGGTGGTAAGGTGGGCGAAGCGACGCAAACTCTAGTGGCGCCGACCCTGTCTTACGGCATGGCGCAGCACCATATGGCGTTTACCGGCACAATTACGCTGCAGCCGTCGACACTTATTATCGTCGTTCGTGATATCGTTATGTCGCTCGTGCGGCACGGGTTCGAGCGCATTTTCTTCATCAATGGGCATGGTGGGAACGTCAATTCCGTCAAAGCTGCGTTCAGCGAAATTCAAAATGAATTGGCGGAAATGCGTTCCGGCGATGCCGCGGGGTCGAACCATCCACCAGAGGATATCCGTTTGGCACTCCATAATTGGTGGATGGGCGATAAAACGGCGGCATTGCGTAAATCGCTTTATGGCGACAGCGAGGGGTATCACGCGACTCCTTCGGAAGTCGCGGTGACATGGCATGCCTTTCCGGAGCAACAGCGCGATGTACCGCTTGGCCCGCTTCAAAAGGTAACGAGATCCTATCGCGGGCCTGAGGATTTCAGAGAATTATTCCCCGATGGGCGGATGGCGTCGGACCCGTCCCTCGCCAAGCCGGAAGATGGCGCCCGCTTGGTCGATTTATCCGTGGAGGAGTTGAGCGAAAGTTACCGGGCATTCCTCAGCGAGGCGTAACCACCGGCGAACTAATCGGTTGGCGACAGATCGTTCGCGAAGATTTCGCCTGCGACGCAATCAACTTCGACGCGTTTCAGGTTCATCCCGATACAAGGCCCCGCCGTACAATGACCATCTTCGATTCGGAAGAGCGCGCCATGAGTGGCACAGACGATTTGGCTGCCGTCCATGGTCAGAAACCGCGTGTTTTTCCAATTGAGCGGCGTGCCGATATGCGGGCAATCGTTGAGATATCCAAAGATCGCGCCGCTTTTACGGACGACGAATAGCTGTACCGTTTCGCCATCAACAGCCAGCTCAAACCCTTTGCTCTCTCCCTCGGGAATATCGTCGAGGTTGCAAAGCCGTTCATTCACGGTTTTGTCTTGCCCATGGCGCAAATGAGGCCCCATTCATCGTCAGCGATGGGTAAAACGGACAGTCGCGATTGCCGGACGAGAGCGAGATTCTCCAACCGAGGCTCTGCTTTAACATCGGTCAGCGTTACCGGCACTTTGAACGGACGCAATGCTTTCACATCCACCATGCCGAACCGGCCGGATTGATCGCTCGGATCGGGATAATATTCCTTTACGACCGTCACAATGCCGACGATCTGTTTTTCATTCACGGAGTGATAGAAAAAGACTTTGTCGCCTTTTTTCATAGCCTTCATGTTGTTGGCGGCTTGGTAATTGCGAACCCCGTCCCATTCCGCGACGCCGTCTTTGACCTGATCTTCCCAGGACCAAGCACCGGGTTCCGATTTCATCAACCAATACGCCATATCCTTTTCCTCAAACGAAATTAATCTTGCCTGCTTACAATTAATTTAGTTTTCGAATTTCCGACCGGAATGGGCGCCGCAAAAGCGTTCGAATTACATCATCAACGGCTTCGCCTTGATGAAGTATCCGATTCACCGAGTCGCAAATCGGCATTTCAACCTTCAGACTTTCCGCCAGCGCGATCACGGAACGGGAAGAATCGACGCCTTCTGCGACCGAGCGGCGTTCCGAGAGTATTTCCGCCAATGTGCGGCCTTGTCCGATCGCCATTCCAAGCGACATATTCCGCGATTGCGGACCGTTACATGTCAATGTGAGGTCACCAAGACCGGAAAGCCCCATCATGGTCTCGAATTTAGCGCCTTTGGCGAGGCCCAATCGTACCATTTCCGCCAAGCCGCGGGTGATCAAAGCCGCTCGCGCGTTGTCGCCGAACTCCTTGCCGGTCACAATTCCGCAGGCGATGGCCAGGACATTCTTAACCGAGCCGCCAATTTCAGCACCGACCAGATCATCGGACAGATAGGGGCGAAATTTCTCGCCGCCAAGGAGTTCGATCAGGCGCTCTCCGATGCCTGGGTCCGAGCAAGCCAAGGTTACGGCAGTCGGCAGGCCGCCCGCAACTTCTCGCGCGAATGTGGGACCTGACAAGACTGCAATGGGCTGTCCGCCCGCTGATTCTTGGACGACTTCCGTCATCAACGCGCAAGTTCCTTGTTCGACACCTTTCGCACAAATTACCAGCGGTACATTTTCGGGGAGGCCTGGTTTCAGTTCTTCCACCACCTGGCGTAAAAACTGGGATGGTACGACGAGCAAGATCGCATCCGCGTTAGCGGCCGAAGCGGCGAGGTCGGCTGTCGCGACGATGTTGTGTTCAAGAGGAACGTCGGGCAGAAAAATTGGATTACCAAGGTTGGCGTTTATCGATTCCACGACTTCCGGTTCGCGAACCCACATGACGGCTTCATGGCCGGCGCGGCGGACAATGCACGCGAGGGCCGTACCCCACGCGCCGCCGCCGATGACAGAAATTCTCGACATGGCCTAGCCTTGTCCCGTCACGGCCAATTCGTCAAGCGGCCACCGAGGGCGGGGTGCAAAGGCGAATGTGTCTTGGAGGCCGACATTGAGGTGCTCTATACCCGCCCAGGCAACCATAGCGCCATTGTCAGTGCAAAGCGCTGGTGGGGGTGCGACGAATTGCAATCCTGCTTTCGCGGCAGTCTCCTCAAGAGCGGCGCGCAGGGTGAGATTTGACGCGACGCCCCCAGCAGCGACCAAGGTATTCCCCTCCGGGTAATCGGCTTTGAAGCGTTGGATCGCATTGGTAGTGCGGTCGGAAACCACGTCTGCCGCTGCCAATTGGAAGCATGCGGCAATGTTGGCAACCGTAGCCGGGGCATCGAGATTGGTGTCCGTTTTTTCCGCCAATTTCCGAACTGCCGTCTTGAGGCCGGAGAACGAAAAATCGCAATTCGGGCGCCCCTTCATCGGGCGCGGCAATTGATAGGTCAGCGGATCACCATCGCGGGCGATGTTCTCAATTGAGGGACCACCCGGATAGGGGAGACCTAGCAATGCGGCGGTTTTGTCAAAAGCTTCGCCGATTGCGTCGTCGATCGTGGCACCATAAATTGT
>JABJCS010000569.1 GCA_018665505.1 Alphaproteobacteria bacterium | reverse complement strand
TTTGTCAAAGCGGCCGTCGATCAAGCACGATTGGTCTAATACTGGAAAATCCCGAATGACGATGCATAAGCGTCTAGCAATTGGCCCCGTTTCCGTTGCCAATGATCTCCCATTGACGTTAATTGCCGGGCCTTGCGCGCTAGAAAGCCGCTCCCATGCGCTGGAGATGAGCCAAGCACTCTGTGAGATGACAGACAGGCTCGGCATAGGGTTTATTTATAAATCTTCATTCGATAAAGCGAATAGGACTTCCAACAGCAGTCCGCGTGGCATGGGGTTAGAAGAGGCGTTGCCGATTTTCAACGAAGTCCGAGAAACCCACGGCTGCCCTATCCTCACTGATGTACACGAGGCAGGACAATGTGCGCCCGTCGCAGAAGCGGTGGATGTATTGCAGATTCCGGCCTTTCTCTGCCGCCAGACGGATTTACTCTTGGCGGCGGCGAAGACCGATAAGGCAGTTAACGTCAAAAAAGGTCAATTCCTCGCGCCCTGGGACATGAAACAGGTTGTGGCGAAGTTGGCGGATGCAGGGAATGAAAACATCCTGTTGACCGAACGCGGAGCCAGTTTCGGCTACAACACGTTGGTGAGCGATATGCGCTCGCTGCCGATTATGGCGCAAAATGGTTATCCCATCGTCTTTGATGCGACCCATTCGGTGCAACAACCGGGGGGGCAAGGAACGACATCGGGTGGCCAACGGGAGTTTGTCCCGGCTTTGGCCAGAGCCGCTATCGCCGTCGGTGTCGCCGCAGTATTTATCGAAACCCATCAGGATCCCGATTCAGCACCCTCCGATGGGCCCAATATGGTGCCCCTCAATGAACTCGAAAAATTGCTTTCGCAGCTCATTGAGTTCGATCAAATCTCAAAGGCGCACCCTCTGAATATCTGACGATACCGTCGACGCAACTTGGAGCCAAACCAATGACCGCAATAACCGAATTGAAGGCACGCGAAATTCTCGACAGTCGAGGCAATCCGACGGTTGAGGTCGATGTTTTTCTCGAAGACGGTGCGTTTGGCCGCGCCGCTGTTCCGTCCGGTGCATCTACTGGCGCGCATGAGATGCTCGAACTTCGCGATGGCGGGGACAGGTATGGCGGAAAAGGCGTCCAAAAGGCAGTCGACGCGGTGAACGGCGATATATTCGACGCTCTATCCGGTGCAGAGGCGGAAGATCAAAGGAATATCGATCAAATTTTGTTGGATTTGGACGGTACGGAAAATAAGGCTCGGTTGGGGGCCAATGCGATATTAGGAGCGTCGCTTGCGGTTGCGCGGGCGGCAGCGGAATCGCACGACCTGCCGCTATACGCTTATATCGGCGGGATCTGGGCGAATCTCTTGCCAGTGCCGATGATGAATATAGTAAACGGCGGCGCACATGCGGATAACGCCGTCGATATCCAAGAATTCATGATCATGCCGCTCGGCGGTGAGACATTCTCGGAAGCGCTTCGGATGGGTGCCGAAGTGTTTCATGCACTGAAGTCCACGCTTTCCGATGCAGGACACAGCACAAATGTCGGTGACGAAGGTGGCTTTGCACCGGCGTTGAGCTCCACGACCGAGGCTTTGGACTATATCCAGAAGGCTATCGAACGGGCAGGGTACACTTGCGGTGACGATATTTGCCTGGCGCTCGATTGCGCGGCGACTGAATTTTATATTGACGGTGCCTATCATTTGGATGGCGAAGGAAAGACTCTCGATGCGGTGGGAATGGCCGATTACCTGGAAAACCTTGTTAACAATTATCCGATCGTTTCGATTGAAGATGGCATGGCCGAGGATGATTGGGACGGTTGGCGGGTTCTGACCGAAAAAATCGGAGACACAACCCAATTGGTCGGCGACGATCTGTTCGTCACGAACCCGAAGCGTCTAGCTGACGGCATCGAACGGGGGACCGCCAATTCGATTTTGGTGAAGGTCAATCAGATTGGTACTTTGAGTGAAACCCTGGACGCGGTTGAACTGGCGCACCGCTCCGGTTATACGGCGGTTATGTCGCATCGCTCAGGTGAAACCGAGGATACGACGATCGCGGACATCGCTGTTGCCACCAATTGCGGTCAGATTAAAACTGGCTCTCTCTCTCGCTCCGACCGATTGGCTAAGTACAATCAGCTGCTACGAATTGAGGAACGCCTGGGAAACGCTGCAAGATTTGCGGGCCGGGCAGCCTTAAAATAGATGAAGCGGAGACGCAATTTCAAAGTAAACAAAACCGCTACTGAAGATTTCTTCATTAAATTTAGGTAATGCTATATTTAATAAATGAATATTAGCTACCATTACTTATTATATTGACGGTATATTTCATATCGTCCATTATATTCATATGTTTCCACTTGGAAAGATTACGGACTTCACCC
>JABJCS010000568.1 GCA_018665505.1 Alphaproteobacteria bacterium | reverse complement strand
TCCGGGTGAGGGCGCCCGCAACCAGCGGGATGACGACATAGAGGCCCACCGAAAGAATCAATGTCTCCCATGGTACCTCAATGTCGGTGACGCCCAACAACAACGCCACAATCGGCGCGAATGCGAAGATCATGATCACATCATTCAAGGAAACCTGAACGAGGGTGTAGGTGGGATCGCCTTTTGTGAGTTGCGACCACACGAACACCATGGCGGTGCACGGGGCCGCGCCAAGCAGAATGAGCCCGGCGATGTATTGTTGTGCATCCTCTGGCGCAATCAAATCGACGAACAGCATTTCAAAGAAAAATATGCCAAGCGCCACCATGGTGAACGGTTTCACCAACCAATTCACGATAATGGTGATCAGCAATCCCTTTGGTCGATCGCCGATATGGCGCAGGCTGGCAAAATCGACATTCACCATCATCGGGTAGACCATGCCCCAGATGAGGACGGCGACGACGAGATTCACCGACGCGAATTCGAGACCGGCAAGAAACACGAAAAGACCGGGTAGAAGGCTGCCCAGTGCGATTCCAGTCATGATGCAAAGGGCGACCCAGACAGATAGCCATTTCTCGAAGAAGCCGATACCACCCTCGGGTGCGGCCGCTTCCTGATTTTGTTCGTTCATTCGACGTTTCTTACGTTGTGTAGGTCATTATACCGGCGGCGTCGCGTGAGGTCAGACGGGCTCTGCGAGGAAAACCGGAATTTGGCGCGGCGCTTTGGCTTGATAGTCATTATAAGGCGGGAAAACTTCCGCGCTGATGTCCCAGATACGTTTGCGTTCCGCATCGTCCGAGATTTCGCGGATGCGCATCGTGAAGGTTTCTGTTTTGTCGCGAATTTCAACATCCGGATTGGCCCGCAGGTTATGCACCCAGACCGGGTCTTTCGGGCGGCCACCATAGGAGCCGATCAAGACATAGCTATCGTCGATCCGGACCCGCATCAGCGGGATTTTACGGATACCGCCGGTCTTGTTGCCCGTATGCGTGACGATGATGCAGGGCATGCCGGTATCGCGAAGAGTCGTCCCCTCGGTGCCGCCGCTACCTTCGTACAACTCGACCTGTTCGCGCACCCAATCCAATGCGGGTGGAATGTAGTCAGCCATGACTGCCGCCTCTCTCTATTCTAAAATTTACCCGTCTACGCCACTTCGATGGCACCCGGGACCGATTCTTCGTTCCAGCTTTCGACATATTGCTCGATTGTCAAAATGCGTGCGCTTTCCATGTTTTGGTCGAAATACTCGAACAATCTCCCGTCCGGCGCCTGCAACGACAACAACAATGTGCAACCATCCGGCCCGCCGCGCTCCAGATGCGGTAGGGCATCGGTGCTGGCCAGCGCATAGTCGCCCTTCTTGCGGATAACCGTCTCGGTGGTGCCATCGGGGTGCGTCTCGGTCACGTGTTGCTCGCCTTCCAGAATTAGGGTGACGGTCGAGGCGATGTGTCGGTGCCGACGGCAATGTCCGCCATTGCCCTCAAAGCGCAACAACATGTCGAGCCGTCCACTCGGCAGGTCGTAGCCGAGGAGGCTGTATTCGAAATCGATCTTAAAGTCCGGCTCGCGCGGGTCGGAAATGCGCCGCCATTCGACGGATTGCGGATCGAAACTGTCTGAGAGTTTGGGCATCGGACATTCTCACAATGGTGATCGTGTAGGCAAACTACCAGCGCAGCAGCAACTGCGACAAGCGTTCGCATACCCGGAACTATTCCAACTGCAGCGCTATCGTCTTTCTAAGAGTAGAAAACTATATGCAGGCGCGTCGCCTTCCGCATCGTGCGCCTCGCGGGAAATTTCCCGCCAGAGCGAGCGGTCGAAATCGGGAAAATAAGTATCGCCCTCGATTTCCGCGTGGACCTCGGTTAGATGCAGCCGCTCTGACGTGTCGATTGCCGCGGCGAAAAGCTCCGCGCCGCCGATGATCATAGCCTCGTCTTCTCCTGCGGCGAGGGTGAGGGCATTTTCCAGCGAATCGGACATCTCCGCCCCTTCGGCCATGTAGCTGGCGTTTCGGGTGACTACGATATTGCGGCGGCCGGGCAGAGGTTTGATGTATAGGGACTCCCACGTTTTACGGCCCATGATGATGGGTTTACCCATGGTGACCTGTTTGAAATGCTTCAGATCGTTCGGCAATCGCCACGGCAAATCGCCGTCGCGCCCAATCACGCGGTTCTTCGAAATGGCGACGACGAGGGTAAGGATCATTTGAGGCACCGTGTGAGGCCGCCGTCCTTCGGCAAGCCTAGGATGGCGGTAATTGTATATTTCAATCTTATCTACGCGTCATCCTGAGCTTGTCGAAAGACGACGTTCGCTCGCTGTTAAACCGCCACCGCCGCCGGAATGTGGGGATGAAAACGGTATCCCTCCAGCGTGAAATCCTCAAAGCGGAACCCGAATATATCCGTGACGTCCGGATTGATCGCCATGGTCGGCAAGGCATAGGGCGTACGGGACAGTTGTTCGTCCGCTTGTTCTATATGGTTCGAATAGATATGTGCGTCACCGAGAGTGTGCACGAACTCACCGACCTCAAGGCCGGTCGCCTGCGCCATCATCATGGTCAGCAATGCATAGGAGGCGATATTGAAGGGCACGCCGATAAAGGTATCGGCGCTGCGCTGGTAGAGTTGGCAGGAAAGTTTGCCTTCGAGCACATAAAATTGGAACAGACAATGGCAGGGCGGCAAGGCCATGTTGTCGACTTCCGCCGGGTTCCAGGCCGAGACGATGAGGCGGCGCGAATCTGGATTGGTCCGGATTTGATGAAAGACGTTCGCGACCTGATCGATCGTCTCGCCACCTGGTGCCGGCCAAGAGCGCCATTGCGCGCCGTAGACCGGGCCCAACTCGCCGTTCTCGTCCGCCCACTCATTCCAAATGGAAACACCGTTTTCCGTCAGATAAGCGATATTGGTATCGCCTTTCAGGAACCACAGAAGTTCGTGGACGATGGATTTCAGGTGCAGTTTCTTGGTTGTCACCATGGGGAATCCGTCCGCTAGGTCGAACCGCATCTGATGGCCGAAGACGCTATAGGTTCCAGTCCCCGTGCGGTCATCTTTCCAAACGCCGTCTTGGCGCACGCGGTGGAGGAGATCGAGATATTGCTGCATGGGAAGCAGGATACAGCAGCAATCTGTGAGTGTGAAATAGGACTCTGCATGAAAACCGAATAATTCGACAATTTCACGAACCGTGAAGCTCCCCCTTGTGCCCCCCCCTATGGTCTCCCTATATTTGAAGTGTCGGGTAACCGACTATGGCGCTAAATGGCCTTACGAAATAAGCGGAACGGACCCGGGGGCAGTACCCGGCGCCTCCACCAGTTTCGGGCGGCACGCTGCGGCGGCCGCCCAAATGGGGGCGAATCAGGATCGACGTACGTAGTAAAGGTTTGGCTTGTTCTCGGTATGGCACCGCCGTTATCGGGCCATGGTAATATTTGCCAATGATAACTTTGCGGGCGAAGCCCGCCTCGCTGCTTAATTAACTTTTAGTTAAATAAGCAAGCGCGGTCCGGGGGGCACCGGGCAACAGAAGCCCCCCACTTATTCGCGCGGCCCTGGGACGGTCGCGAAAGGGGGAGCGATAACGAGGCTATGAGCAACGACATTCTGAGCTACGAGCGAATGGTCGAACGCGCGCTGCGAAGCGTCGTTATCGATGCATTGGGGCAGGTTACTGAATATGGGCTACCGGGCACCCACCATCTCTATATCACGTTTGCCACCGAGCATCCGGAAGTCGACATCCCGGATCACCTGCACGAAAAATTTCCTAAGGAAATGACCATCGTGTTGCAGCATCAGTTTTGGGATCTAATCCTGGAAGATGATCGATTTATGGTGACCCTCAGCTTCAACGATATTCAGGAACGTCTGATTGTTCCGTATTTAGCGATCAAGGCATTTGCCGATCCGTCCGTGAATTTCGGACTGCAATTGAAGTTCGATGGGGAGAGCGATCTAACCTCGCCGATCACTTTGGATGAGAGCGAACCGGACAACTCGCCAACGGTGGAGGAAGCCGTCGAAATGCCGCCGGAAGCCGCAGAGGAAGACGGCGCGAATGTCGTGACGCTCGACGCTTTTCGCAAGAAATAGACCCCCACAGGGAGAAGTTTATGAAACGGGTGACACTTATCACCGGTGCTAGCCGTGGCATAGGCGCCGCGACCGCACGTCTTTGTGCCGCCGATGGGCATGCGGTCGCTATCAACTATCGCAGCGACGCCGAAGCTGCCGAGCGCGTTCGCACGGAAATCGAATCGGCTGGCGGTACCGGGATCGCGGTGCAAGGGGATACCGGTATTGAAGCGGATATTCTGCGCATGTTCGAGACCGTCGATCAGGCCCTCGGTACTGTCACGGGGCTGGTCAACAACGCGGGCATTCATGGGCCAAGGGGGCGTCTCGATGTGCTTGGCGCGGACGATATTTCCCGCGTACTCGCCGTCAATGTACAGGGATGTTTCCTGTGCGCGCGCGAAGCGGTCAAACGGATGTCGACGAAACATGGCGGGGCCGGTGGAGCTATTGTCAATGTGTCCTCTGGCTCGGCGCGGTTGGGGAACCCCAATGACGGCGTGCTCTACGCTGCGTCCAAGGGGGCGGTGAACAGCCTGACGATCGGATTGAGCCAGGAAGTCGCGGGTGAGGGTATCCGGGTCAATACCGTGGCCCCGGGCCTGACGGAGACCGATATGCCGTCGCCCGATAAGCTGGCGACCCAAGGCCCGGGCATTCCCATCGGTCGCGTGGCGCAGCCCCAAGAAATCGCAGAGGCCATCGTCTGGCTACTCAGCGACAAGGCTTCGTATACGGCCGGTGCCAATATCCGAGTCGGCGGCGGGCGGATTTAAAAAGGCCTCTTAATTACTCGATCTCGCCTTGCGCCGGAGCCATCTCATGCGCTTCTTCGACGTGATAGGCGTCAAATTCAGGCGGATCAAACACAGGTGTTTCCGCGATGAAATGCGGCACGCTGATACCCGCACGAATTTCGGCAAAGCCTTGCGGCGGGTTCGCGACTGTTAAGATTGCCGATAGCGTTCCGGCGGCGAGTATCACCGGAACCAAGAACAGCCAG
>JABJCS010000567.1 GCA_018665505.1 Alphaproteobacteria bacterium | reverse complement strand
GCATCATGGCTACGACACGCTCGGCAAGGAGCTGAGCGCCGCGACGCGGGCGGGCGAGTTCGACAAATTACCTGGACTGGTGCCGGATGAATTGTTGGAGGCGTGCTCGATCGCTGGAGAGCCGGACCAAATCGCCCCCGTCCTACGCAAACGCTACGAAGGCGGCCTAATGCAACGGGTGTCGCTCTATTTCTCGATGGACGCGGACGCGCCTGAAGAGAAATGGCGGGACTTCACCAACGCGTTCAAAGCTGTTTAAACGTAAAATTTGTACCATACCCGTTCCCCAGCCGAAGAGCCGGGGCCCAGTGCGCTGGATATGCTTTGCCCACTAGATCCCGGATCGCTTCGCGTCCGGGACACGATAGCGCTCGCTCATCCTCCGGGATACTGAAATAACTTTCAGGCGGTAGCGTCGCGCCGGTTAATGAAACGTAGCCACGTCGTCGCCACCAGAACGATCATCATCGGCGCGAACATACCAGCCGTAATCCATTCCCAACCGAAATGGTGTTGAATAGCACCGGATGAAAAACTGGCGATGGCAACTACGGTGAATATCGTGAAATCGTTGAAGGCCTGCACCTTAGCTCGTTCCTCTGGCCGATAGGTCTCCAGCAACAATGTGGTGCCGCCGACAAACATGAAGTTCCAACCGACACCGAGCAGGAAGAGCGCGCCCCAGAATTGCGATACCGCGATCCCTGACAGACCCGTCGCGGCACTGCCCAGCATTAGCAGCACGCCGACCGTGATGATATTCAACACGCCGAACTTCTTGATCAGATGCCCGGTAAAGAAACTCGGCGCGAACATGCCGAGCATATGCCATTCGATCACGAAAGCGGTATCGTTGAAGCTGTGACCGCAGAACTGCATCGCGAGCGGCGTGGCCGTCATCACCAGGATCATGATGGCGTATCCCAGCATCGCTGACAGTACAGCCACGACGAATTTCGGCTGGCCCACAATCTCGAGAAGCGGACGGCCGCTCTTGCTGCGCTCTGCCGCCGTCGGCCTCGGAATTTCAACGAACTGCATGACTGTCATCGAGATCAAGATGACCACCATGACAGCGGCGTATCCACCGGCGAATTTCACCGGCTCGAAGAAATCGATGCTGACTTTCGCCAATTCCGGCCCGATGAAGGCCGCTATCACACCGCCTGCCAGCACGAAGGATATCGCCTTGCTCCGAAACTCTGGGCTCGCGGTATCGGTTGCGGCGAACCGATATTACTGCCAGAACGCGTTATGGACGCCGAACAATAGGGCCGCGAAAACCAGGAGCGGGAAATTGATCGAGAAAAGCGCATAGACCGACAATCCGGCCGCCGTTAGTCCGAAACACATACCGACCGTAAAGCCGACCCGCCGCCCAAACCGCTGCATAAAGAACGACGCCGGAATGGTGCTGAGCATGGTGCCGAGAAACTGGCATGCCATCGGCAAGGTCGCCAGGCTCTTGTCCTCGGCTATAAGAAAGCCCGCCAAGGCGGCAACGGTCGCAATGAGCGACGAACCGCTTTGTGCCAAGGCCTGGCAAATGGCCAGCAAGACGACATTGCGCCGTGTGCGGTCCGGCACGACGGGCCCATCTGCTGTCGATAAAATGGCGTCGCTCATGTGTTTCCGGCTGAATTCAATGGAAGATATGCGGCGCGCAATATGGTCCGATCAGCCTTGCGACACAACTTTATATATGAGCCTGGCGGCGCTTCGCCGCGCGGCGCCCCCTAAACGGAATGTAACGAACTCACATGAAATTCGGCCTTTTCATCTCGACGCAGTTCAATGCCGACCAAGACCTCGGATCGGCGATGCGTTTCATGGCCGAAGAAGCCAGGGTGGCGCGAGATTCCGGCTTTGAGTCGATCTGGTGCCCACACCATTATGTCACCGATCCCATGCGCATGTTCCAACCGCATGAAGTCCTGGCCCGGCTTTCCGCCGAAGTGCCGGGATTTCGTATCGGCACGGGCATTCTCCTGCTCTCCATGATGAATCCGGTTCAAGTGGCGGAGCAAGCCGCGACCTTGGACTGGATGACCGATGGCGGCTACGTTCTAGCGGCGGGCCTTGGATATCGCCGGGAAGAGTTTCAATCCATGGGAGTCGAGCGCAAACACCGTCTGAGCCGATTTGTCGAGGCCATCGAAGTGATCCGACGACTGTGGACGGAAGAGCGAGTGACCCATCACGGCCAACACTTTCATCTGGATGAGATCGGACTCTCGGCGCGGCCTCGCAATCCGCAAGGATGCCCCATTTGGATGGGTGGCGCGGTCCCGCCAGCGGTCGAGCGCGCCGCCCATATGGGCGATGCTTGGCTCGCGAGTTTCACAACCGATCCAGACGGGATGCGCGGATTGTTCGACACATATCGCGCGGCTCTGCCCCCTGGTAAAAAGCCCGAAATGCCAATCTGCCGGGAATGTTTCGTCGGCGCCTCGGATATGGACGCGTTGGATAAGTGCCGCGAGACCTTGATCGATAAATACGCGGCCTACGCTTCCTGGGACAACAACCATGTCGCGGCGGAGCGGCCTTTCGCGGAACGTTTCGACGAATTCCGAAAGGACCGATTCCTGATCGGGGACGTCGCCCGCATGAAAGACGAGGTCGCGCGCTACCGTGAGGAATTAGGTGTCACAACCATGCTGTTACGCATGAATTGGCCTGGCACGGATTTCGAAGATTCGCTGGCGAGCATCAAACGATTCGAAGCCGTCGCGGCGGCTTTTGCTTAAGACGAAGGGAAGGAAAACCATGAAAGTCATACCGCCCGAAGAAACCCACTACCCGCCACAACCCGACGGAGGGAGACCGGACATGTCCGAACACGACAAATGGCTGGCCCAAGTTCAAGAAGAAACCCTTGAACCGGACTTGCCGATCATCGACCCGCACCACCATCTTTGGCATTTCATCCGCCCAGAGAGCGAGCACCGCTATCTGCTGGAGGACCTGTTGAAAGACACCGAGTCCGGCCACAACATCGTCAAGACTGTGTTTGTCGAATGCTCCGCCATGTGGCGGTCCGACGGGCCGGAGGAAATGAAAGTCGTCGGCGAGACGGAATTCGTGAACGGCATCGCGGCAATGAGCGCCTCCGGCACTTATGGCGACACACGGGTGGCCGCTGGAATTGTCGGCACCGCGAACCTGAATGTCGGGGCGCGCATCGGCGAGGTTCTCGACGAACATTTGAAAGTCGGCGGCGATCGGTTCCGCGGCATTCGCTATCTCGCGACTCACGATCCGCATCCGGATGTCCGCAACGGCTATACCGAACCGGCGGCGGACATGCTCTCCAGCGCGGCGTTCCGCGAAGGCTATGCCGAGTTGGGCAAACGCAATCTCAGCTTCGAGGGTTGGTGTTTCCATCGTCAAATCCCGCAGCTGACCGACCTTGCCCGCGCTTTCCCGGACACGATCATGATCCTCGATCATTTCGGCGGACCAATCGGCATCGGCCCCTATGCGGACAAACGCGAGGAAGTGTTCGAAGAGTGGAAAAAGAACATCGCCGAACTCGCGACGTGCGAGAACGTGGTCGCTAAGCTTGGCGGCCTCAACATGACCGTTAACGGCTTCAATTGGCACAAAAATCCAAAGCCACCGACGAGTGAAGAGCTGTGCGAGGCGACCCGACGCTATTTCGAACATACGTTGGAGCATTTCGGCGTCGACCGGTGCCTGTTCGAATCAAACTTCCCTGTGGATAGCATCAGCTGCAGCTACAATGTCCTGTGGAATTCATTCAAACGGCTGACCGCGAACTATTCCGCCGACGATAAAGCCAAGCTCTATCATGACAACAGCGCCCGGGTTTACCGGCTCTGATAAGGAAATCAGTAAGATGACCGACATAGCAACGAATCAAGAATGGCTCGATCAGGTTCAGGAAGAAGCCTTGGAGCCGGACCTGCCCATCATTGACCCTCACCATCACCTTTGGGATTTTAAGGTGGAGCGCGTGAACCCACGCTACTTCCTCGATGAAATTCTGGTAGACACCAATGCCGGGCACAACATCGTCTCCACTGTCTTCATTGAATGCCATGCAATGTTCCGCGATGACGGACCGGAGGAATTAAAGCCGCTGGGCGAGACGGAGTTCGTGAACGGCATCGCGGCAATGAGCGCATCCGGCCTCTATGGCAAAACGCGTGTCGCAGCTGGAATTATCGGGACAGCCGACCTGGAGCTCGGCGAGCCTGTCCGGGATGCACTGGACCAGCATATCGCGCTGGCCGGCGGGCGCTTCAAGGGTATCCGCGTCGGTGCCACCTGGGACCCTCATCCGGAGGTCGGCAATCATCGGACCGAACCTGTCCAGCACATGCTATTGGGTGACAAATTCCAAGAAGGCTTCGCCGAACTTGCCAAACTGGACCTCAGCATGGAGGCTTGGTGCTACCATCCGCAAATTCCAGATGTCATCGAATTGGCGCGGAAGAACCCAAACAACCGCATCGTCCTCGACCATTTTGGCGGTCCCCTCGGCGTCGGGCCTTACGCGTCGCGCAAGGATGAAGTCTTCGAGGAGTGGAAGAAGAGCATCGCGGAATTGGCGCAGTGCGAGAATGTGGTCGCCAAGCTCGGTGGCCTAAATATGGAAGTGAATGGCTTCGAATGGCACAAAAAGCCTAAGCCGCCGACCAGCGAAGAACTTTGCGAGGCGACACGAAAGTACTTCGAGTACACCATCGACCAGTTTGGTGTGGATCGCTGCCTGTTTGAATCGAATTTCCCGGTCGATAAGGTCAGTTGCAGCTACATGGTGTGCTGGAACTCCTTCAAACGTCTGACGGCGAACTACTCCGCCGACGAGAAGGCGAAGTTGTATCACGATACGGCAAAACGCGTGTACAAGCTGTAAGCCGCATGCGTGTCGTCTATCACATCCCAAACGACGATTTGCGGGCGGCGGAAACTGCCGCCCGTGAAGCGGAGGCCGCGGGTTTCGACGGAATTGTAGCGTTGGAAAACGCCCACGGTCCCTTCCCGCCGTTGTCTGTCGCCGCCATGGCAACCGACCGGATACAAATCGGCACCGGCGTCGCCATCGCCTTTCCCCGCAGTCCGACCATAATGGCGCATGCCGCCTGGGATCTGCACAAGGCGTCGAAAGGCCGTTTCTATCTCGGTATAGGCTCTCAAGTGAAGGGCCATAACGAACGCCGATACGGCGTCGAGTGGGTGCCGCCCGCACCTCGCATGAAAGACTATATCGGCGCGGTGCGCGCCGTCTGGCACGCGTGGGAGACGCAAGAACCGCTCGACTATCACAGCAAACATTACACACTGACCCTGACCACGCCGAATTTCGCGCCGCAACCATCCGGACTGCCACGTATTCCCATCGCCATGTCCGCCGTCGGACCGGCCATGCTGCGGGTCGCCGGCGATACCGCTGACGGCGTGCGCCTGCATCCCTTCAGCACAAAGCGCTACCTCGCGGAGGAAAGCCTGAAGCATATCGGCGACGGGCTGGCGCGCAGCGGTCGCGTACGCGGTGATATCGAAGTTGTCTCCGGAGCGTTTCTCGCCACCGGCAAAGATGAGGAAGCGGTCGCCAAGATGCGTGAATATATCCGCTTCCGAATTTCGTTCTATTGTTCGACCCGGTCCTATTGGCACGTACTGCGTCTCCACGATATGGAGGAATTGGGCGAACGTCTGCGCCCCTATCCCAAGGAGGGGCGTTGGGACGAGATGGCGGCTTTGATCTCCGACGATGTGCTCGAACTTTTCGCCACTGTCGGCACCTATGACGAAATCGGCACTAAAATCGCGGAGCGTTATGAAGGCTTAGCCGATTCGCTGTCGCTGTTCGTGCCGACCGATACCGAACCGGGGCCCCTCGGCGAGATCCTACAAGACATCCAACGTATCCCCACACCCTTCCAGGCTTATGCCGCCGAATGGTGACGCGGGCGCGGGAAGCTGTTTCCCTTGATAATCGAAGCGGCTAACCTCTCCTCATGAGAGAGACATACCAACGCGCCCTCATCACCGGAGCGACCAGCGGCATCGGTGAAGCTTTCGCCGATATTTTACCCGCGAGCACAAATTTGATTCTGACCGGACGCGACGCCGGCAAACTGGCGGCGCTACAGGAGCGCCTCGCTCATCGGGAGCGGGAAGTGGACATTCTGGAAGCGGATCTTCGCCTGCCTGGTGACCGTGAAAAGCTGGCCGAACGAAGCGAGACATTGGGTGTCGATCTATTCGTCAATAACGCGGGCCTAGGGTATTTCTCGCATTTCACCGAAACCTCCACCGACAACGAAGCCGCCATGGTCGACGTGAATGTGGTCGCGGTGCACGCCCTAACTCACGCCCTGCTGCCCGGCATGATCGAACGCGCGAAGGCCACAGGTCGGCGGGCCGGTTTGATCATCGTCTCGAGCGTCGTCGGCCATGTG
>JABJCS010000566.1 GCA_018665505.1 Alphaproteobacteria bacterium | reverse complement strand
GCGATTGAGGTTCCAGGCCGCGACCGCGAGCGGCAATTGTACCGAGGCATCCAACTTGCCGCCAAAGCCGCCGCCGCAGGCGGACGGAATAATGCGCACTGCATCCTTCTCTACGCCTAAGACACGAGCGCATTCGTCGAGGTCCATATAAGGTGCTTGGGTACAGGCCGTGATTTCGATGCGATTGCCGACCCGTTCGGCGAACCCGGCCTCGGGCTCGATATAGGCGTGTTCGACAAAAGCCGTCTGCAGAGTGCCGTCCGCGACGGCGGCACTGTGGAAAGCCGCGTCCATCTCGCCTTTGCGCAAGCGCCCAGTGGTCAGGATGTTCCCGGGAGTGCTGTCGTGGACGGTCGCAGCGCTTGGTTGCAAGGCGGCGTCCACGCCGGTGACGGCATCTTGCGGCTGCCATTCGATAGGTAGGTCACCAAAGTCGATCCCATCCACGGCTTCCCGTGTGCCGACGATGGCGAGCACGGCCTCGCCTCGATATCGCACATGTCCGTCCGCGAAGACCGGTTGATCCTTCAAGTGCGGATAAACGCCGAAACTGTTTTCGCCCGGAACGTCCCGTGCACTCAAGATGGTCTCGATCCCATCCAAGCACGCCGCAAAGGCGTCGAGATTACCTACCTGAAACGTTGCCCGTGCATGGGGCGAGCGATAGAGCCGTAGCCAGAGTGCGTCAGCGGGTGCGCTATCCGCCCCGAATTGATCCGTGCCGTTAACCTTGGCGACGCCGTCGATGCGTTCCAACCGGCTGCCGACCGATGGACCGTGGTGCCGCGCGGGTGTTGCTTCGGTGAAAGTGTGCGCATCCATCACCGCGTCGATAATTGTTTGATATCCCGTGCACCGGCACAACACGCCGCCCAGTGCGTCTTCAACGGAAGTTCGATCCGGCTCCGGTTCGCGGTTCAGGAGTTCAGTCGCGGCCATGAGCATGCCGGGGGTGCAGATGCCGCATTGCGCGGCACCGTGATGCAGGAAGGCGCGTTGCAGCGGGTTCAGTTCTCCCGCACTGCTCAACCCTTCGACGGTGGTGATCTCGCAGCCGTCCGTCTGAGCCATCGGAACCATACAGGCGCAGGCTTGGCGTCCGTCGATCAGGACCGTGCAGGCCCCGCAATCACCGGCATCGCAGCCGACTTTTGTGCCGGTCAACGCAAAGTCGTCGCGCAGCGCATTGGCCAGTCGTTTAAAGGGATCGCCCTTATAGTCGCGAGCTTCGCCATTCAGCGAGAATTGTGAGAGGCGTGTAGATGGAGGATGAGAATCGTTCATGCGGCACTCCCTATTTCCGTCAGCAGACGACGGACCAAGGTCTCCGCCGAGGATTGCCGATAACCGGCATCGCCGCGCACGTCGTCGATGGGAGAGAGCGGCGACAACATTGCAGGCGTGAGGATGGTGCCGATGGAACGGTCACGGGTGCTCCCGACCAGCGCCTCTTCAAGCTCGGGCAAGCGTTGTGCGACTGCCGAGCAAGAACCGACCGCAACCCGCGCATGTAGAATGCGATCGTCGTCGTCGCAATCGATCACGGCGGCGACCATTGCGATGGAAATTACCAAATAACGCCGCGCGCCCAGCTTTAGGAATGCCGAGCGGGCCGCAGCGCCGCGTTTCGGGACGAGGATCGCGGTCACGAGTTCCGATTCACCCAATGCAGTACGCCGATTTCCTTGCAGGAAATCTGAGACGGGAAGGGTTCGGGTGCCGGTTGAGCTGGCGATTTCGATGTTGGCGTTCATGGCGATCAAGGGCGGCACACCGTCCGCGGCGGGGGAGGCATTACAGATGTTTCCGACGAGGGTGCCGCGGTTTTGAATTTGCACGCCGCCGACTTCACGACCGGCTTGTTTCAAGCCATCGAAATATCGCGGCAGATCGCGCTCGACGAGTTCCGTCCAGGTGACGCGGCTACCGATGCGAAAGCGGTCATCTTGTTCTTGAATACCGCTTAACCCGTCGATGGCTGAAATGTCGAGAATCCGTGTCGGCGCGGGCCGTCCCCAGGCGAAAGCGTCCGTCGCGACGGGATACACATCGGTCCCACCCGCCAAGACTGTCCAGTCGCCGCCCGCGAGAATTCCGAGAGCTGCGTCGAGCGATTTTGGTCTTTCGTAGGCTTCAGGCATGGTTCAATTATTGTTTGTTTACAAACAAATTACGTTATTCCGATATCCGGTTCAAGAGAGCTTTCTCAGCATGTCCAAAAGGG
>JABJCS010000565.1 GCA_018665505.1 Alphaproteobacteria bacterium | reverse complement strand
GGTGTCCGTGTCGACTCGGCGCTCTATTCAGGCTACACCGTGCCGCCGTATTACGATAGCCTAGTCTCGAAGTTGATTGTTCACGGCGCGAATCGGAATGAATGTTTGCTCCGCCTGCGCCGATGTTTGGAGGAATATGTCATCGGCGGCATTGAAACCACGGTCCCATTGCATCAAAAATTGATCTCGGAACCGCGCTTTCTCGACGGCGATTACGATATCCATTGGTTGGAGAATTGGATGGCCGGCGGTTCCGGCGAAGACGACGCATAGCAAGCGAGCGGATCGTACCCTATGGAGATGCCAGACCTCACCCCGGATATGTTGCTTCGCGCTTATAGTATTGGCGTGTTTCCGATAGCCGAGGACCGTGACGATCCAGAGCTGGTTTGGGTCGACCCGCGTATGCGCGGCATCATCCCAATGCAAAAATTCCATGTGCCGAAGCGGTTGCGACGCACGATACGCAGCGGGCAGTTTGATGTCACCTTCAACCGGGACTTTTCGGCTGTAATTGAAGGCTGCGCCGAGGCCACCGACGGCCGTCCCCGAACCTGGATCAACGACCGCATCGTTGATCTTTACACATCACTCCATTTCAAAGACCACGGCCACAGCGTCGAATGTTGGCGCGACGGCGACTTAGTGGGCGGGCTATACGGTATTTCCCTGAAGGGCGTGTTCTTCGGCGAGAGCATGTTCAGCCGTGAGACGGACGCCAGCAAAGTCGCCCTCGTACATTTGGCGGCACGTCTTAGCGTCGGTGGCTTCGCCTTTATCGATACGCAATTCATCACCAAACACCTCAGCCGTTTCGGTGCCGTCGAAGTGCCGCGCAGCGAATATCGCGGTTTGTTGGCGGCGGCGTTAAAAATCGACGCAACCTTCAATATGGAATATACGGACGACGATCTCGAAGCCATTCTGGCGCAATAGCGCACGCGGGCCTTCGCCTCTACTGTTGTTTGACGTCATCCCCAACCAGAACCTTACATTCCAACACCCAGACGTCGTAGACAGGGTGTTCCAGGGCATTCAACGCCGGACTCGAGGCAAACATCCATCCGTGGAATAGATCCACTGGAGCACCGCCCGGACGTAAATCGGTAATGTCGAGATAGACCGTCGATTCGGGTGGCTCTTCCGGTGGCGTGCGATCGCATGCGCGCGGCACGATTTGCAAGGACCCAAATCGCACAGTGTCCCCGATCGCCGCTTCGAATTTCGATACACGCGCGGTGACTTTATCGAGGCCCTGTAGGACGACGGCCTTCCCTTCGATTGCCGCGGATTCCACGGTAAGCAGACATAGCAACAATGTCGCGCAGCAACCAACCGCTCGAATCAATTTTTGAATGGCAAAGCTAGGAATGAGCCGACCTCTACTCCGCCGGTGATTCGTCCGTCACCAGGAAGATTACCTTACCAAGGAGTTCTTCCATAGAGATCACATCTTTAGTCCGTTTGATCTCGGCACCACCGGCAATCTTCTCTTTGGCGCCGCCCGGCTCAAGCTTGATGTACTTATTGCCCAACAGGCCTGCGCTCGTGACGCTCGCCAGCGTGTCGGAAGGCAGTGAGACTTCGGACAAGATCGCCAGTTTCACGACCGCTCTGAAATCCTTCGTGTCGATGGTTTGCCCGACGACACTACCGACTTTCACACCGCCGATTCGAACGTCGCTTCCCACCGTTAACCCATCAATCGCGTTAAATTTCGCCGTCACTTCGTAGCCTTGGATCGGACGAATGTCGCTGCCGAGATAGGCGAATACTAGGAATAGGCCCGCAACAAACAACACGACGCCGCCCAATACGCTCTCGATGACATTTCGCTTCATTTCAACAGGCTCCCAAAGGGATTGTTCTTCTTTGCCGGTTCCGATTCGGACGCAGCGGCTTTAGCCTTTTTCGCTCTTTGGCGTCGCCCCTCTGCATCAAGGACGATCTTCTCCAGCAACTCCTCGAAAATGACCGATCCCTGCACATACTCGAAATAATCTCCGGCGGCGAACACTTCCGTCTCACCGCCAGGCTCCAGCTTGATATATTTGCCGCCCAACATGCCGGCACTAACGATGAGTGCAATACTGTCGGTCGGTAATTCGATATCGCTGCGAATCCGCATGGCAATCTCGGCTTGATGCCCGTCGGGCACAAGTTTCAGTTCAGTTACTTTACCGACCTTAATGCCCACAAGCAGAACGTCGGTTCCCACCGATACGCCGTCAATACTCTGAAAGATCGCGCGGAGTTCATATCCATCCACACCCGCTTCAACGCCACCGCGAGACGAGAATACCAAAAACAACGCGCCGACAACCACGACAAACGATCCGATGAGTATATTCCGGATTTCGAGCGTCACAGAAAATCTCGCCTCAGTTGGGAGACCATGGCTCGTAATCGCCGGTCGCCGAGGATCTGCGGCCGCCTTCCAAAGTATGACCCGGCGGGCGGTAGGCCGCATCGGTGCCGGTCAAATTGGGAAGGTGCTCACGTTGCCACTGTTTCGCTGGCGGCCCATCGGCGCTTGGCATCTCATCTACAGTGTAGTGGAGCCATCCATGCCATTCGGGCGGGACGCGGCTCGCCTCCTCGAGACCATCATAGACAACCCAACGCCGCCGACGACGTCCCGTTGGAACGCGCCGCTCGTGATAGTATTTGTTGCCTTCAGAATCCACGCCGACCTGCTCGCCGCGCAACCAAGTCAAAACATGCGTAATTGCCGTCGCCATCGGGAAACGCCCTTCCTCACTGACTTATCGAGCCCAATATGGCACCAGCGACCAGCGCCGTCCAGCATCCACACTTCAAACGTAAGTAAGGCTAAAGCGTCGCACGTTTTATTGAGCTTTTTGAAACGAATCCTTCAATCCGACGGAGTTTATACTTCGTTCCACAATATCTATTAAAAAATCACTTCCCTACCACAAAATATATTGCATTGCTCAACAGGTTGTGGCTACCATCACGATACCTACTGGATAT
>JABJCS010000564.1 GCA_018665505.1 Alphaproteobacteria bacterium | reverse complement strand
CGCAAACCTCACCTGATGCCCCAAAGCTCGCTGCGATCACGACGGTCTCGGGCGGCCTTGTCGGCGGCGATACATTGGCGGTCGATGTCTCGGTCGGCGATGGCGCATCCGTTGTTGCGATCGGACAAGCGGCGGAGAAAGTCTACCGTTCGATCGGGCCGGACAGCACAGTCGACGTATCACTGGATGTTGGAAGCGGCGCATGGCTCGAATGGCTACCGCAGGAAACTATCCTGTTCGACGGCGCCCGTCTCGCCCGGCGAACGGTTGCCGATGTTGATCCGGCCGGGCAGTTGATGGCCGGTGAGTGCGTGGTCTTCGGACGGCTCGCCAGCGGTGAAGTCATGGAAAGAGGCCTGATCTCTGATCGTTGGGAAATCCGGATAGGTGGTCGCCTCGAATGGGCCGACGCGTTGCGGGTCGAGAATGACATTGTTGCCGCACTCGATAATCCGGCCGGGTTCGGCGGTGCACGGGCTTATGCGATAGCGGTCTATGTAGGCGCCGACGCCCAGGATCATCTCAGTGTTGCCAAGGAATTGACCGCGGATTGCGCAGATGTTCGCGCCGGCGCCACGTGTCGAGGGCAAGTGCTGATCGCCCGTTGGCTTGGAGCCGAGCCGTTGGCGGTGAGACACGGGTTCGAGAGATACTGGATTGGACTACGGGAGGTTGCCGGCGGGCATACCGAACGTCTGTCGAGACTTTGGTACGTATAGCGAGGAGGAGAGGATATGAACCTCACACCGAGAGAGAAGGATAAATTGCTCATCGCAATGGCGGCGATTGTCGCACGGAAGCGATTGGATCGCGGGGTCAAACTGAATTATCCAGAAGCGATCGCATTGATCACGGACCATGTCGTTGAGGGTGCGCGCGATGGCTGCAGCGTTGCGGATTTGATGCGCGATGGCGCCACCGTCATCACCCGCGACCAAGTAATGCCGGGCATAGCGGAAATGCTGCATGACATCCAGGTCGAAGCCACATTTCCCGACGGCACCAAGCTGGTGACCGTCCACGAGCCGATCCGTTAGGGAGGCCACGATGATTCCCGGAGAAATTGTCTGTAAGGACGGAACGCTCACCCTTAACGAAGGGCGCGAGACCTTAAATCTAGTCGTGGCCAATACCGGTGATCGGCCGATACAGGTCGGCTCGCATTATCATTTTTACGAAACCAATACGGCTCTCGACTTCGACCGGGAGGCAGCGAAAGGGTATCGGCTCGATATCCCGGCCGGCACCGCCGTTCGTTTCGAGCCCGGCCAATCTCGTGAAGTCGCGTTGGTGAAGTACGCGGGGACCGGCACCGTTTTCGGATTTAACGGCCGCGTCAACGGCCCCATCACTGGTTTTGGGGAGAGGTAGAGATGGCATTCGAAATCGAACGCAACGCCTATGCGGCCATGTTTGGCCCGACCACCGGCGACAAGGTGCGTCTGGCGGATACCGACCTTTTCATCGAGGTGGAAGAGGATCGCACGATCTACGGCGAGGAAGTCAAATTCGGTGGCGGTAAAGTAATCCGTGACGGTATGGGGCAATCGCAAGTCAGCCGTGCCGACGGCGCCGTCGACACGGTCATCACTAACGCGCTAATTCTGGATTACTGGGGGATAGTGAAAGCCGATGTCGGTCTGAAGGACGGCAAGATTGTCGGGATCGGTAAAGCGGGTAACCCGGACGTCCAACCCGGTGTCGATATCGTCATCGGGCCCGGCACCGAGGCAATCGCAGGGGAAGGACGTATCCTGACGGCTGGCGGTCTCGACGTTCACATCCATTTCATCTGTCCGCAGCAAATCGAAGACGCCTTAATGAGCGGTGTCACCACCATGATGGGCGGTGGGACCGGCCCGGCGGAGGGAACGAACGCAACCACCTGCACGCCCGGCGCGTGGCATCTCGGGCGGATGCTGCAGGCGGCCGAAGGGTTGCCGATGAATTTGGGTTTCTTCGGCAAAGGCAATGCCACCTTGCCGGCGGCGTTGCAGGAACAGGTCGTCGGCGGTGCCTGTGGTCTCAAGCTGCACGAGGATTGGGGCACGACACCCGCCGCGATCGACAATTGTCTTTCCGTCGCCGAGGATGCGGATGTAGCGGTGACTATTCACACCGACACGCTGAACGAATCCGGTTTCGTCGAGAACACCATCGCCGCCTTCAAGGGGCGGAACATCCATGCTTTTCATACGGAAGGCGCGGGCGGCGGCCATGCGCCCGACATTATCAAGCTCTGCGGCGAGGAGAACGTCTTGCCGTCGTCGACCAATCCAACCCGGCCCTTCACGGTCAACACAGTGGACGAGCATCTCGACATGTTGATGGTCTGCCATCATCTGGACGCCAATATTCCGGAAGACGTGGCGTTCGCCGAGAGCCGCATCCGACGGGAGACGATTGCCGCCGAAGATATCCTGCACGATATCGGCGCCTTCAGCATGATCGCTTCCGACAGCCAAGCGATGGGGCGGGTCGGCGAAGTGCTGATCCGCACCTGGCAGACCGCCGACAAAATGCGCAAGCAGCGGGGACGTCTTCCCGAGGAGACCGGCGATAACGATAACTTCCGCGCCAAGCGATACATCGCGAAATACACGATTAATCCCGCCTTGGCGCACGGTATCTCGAATTACGTGGGCTCCATCGAAGTCGGAAAATATGCGGATCTCGTTTTGTGGAAACCGATGTTTTTCGGGGTAAAGCCCGATCTGATTTTAAAATGTGGTACCATCGCCGCAGCGGCGATGGGCGATCCCAATGCGTCAATCCCGACACCGCAACCGGTTCACTACCGGCCCATGTTCGGTGGGTTCGGCAAATCGCTTACGGCAAGCCGGCTCAGTTTTGCCAGCCAAGCGGCTTGCGATGCCGATATCGCCGGCACACTCGGATTGGAGAGTGCCGTCCTGCCTGTCAGCGGTATCCGCGTTGTCGGCAAGAAAAAAATGATACTCAACAACGCGACGCCGGAGATGTCGGTCGATCCCGAGACCTACGAAGTGCGGGCCGACGGTGAACTATTAACCTGCGAGCCCGCGGAGGAACTTCCTATGGCCCAACGATACTTCCTGTTCTGATCATGATGCGCGCCATAAAAGTCGAGAATGCCGGTGCGTGGCCGCGCGAAGATGCGGCGGGGAGGGTGACACTTCCCTATGATGACAGACATCGCCGTCGGATGCGGTTGGTGGCCGATGACGGCACCGACTTCCTGCTGGACCTGGAGCGCGTCGCCTTGTTGCGGGACGGTGATGGGCTTGCGATGGAGGACGGCTCGTGGATCGAGGTAGCCGCCTCACCGGAAGACGTGGTCGATGTACACGGTGCTAACCACCGTGCGACAGCGCGTTTGGCCTGGCATCTCGGCAACCGGCATTTGCCTGTCCAAATTCTGGAGGATGGCGGCATTCGGTTTCGCTATGACCATGTGATCGAAGAGATGGTGCAAGGGCTCGGTGGAGAGGCCGCCCGCAAAATGGCGCCGTTTACGCCGGAAGGTGGGGCCTATGAGGGCAACGGCCACCATTATCACGACCACGGACATGAGCATGAACATGACTGACGCCGCCTCATCGCACGACGTGTTGCGCCTTGCGGCGTGGCTGTCGCCGTCATTTCCGGTCGGGGCTTATACTTATTCGTCCGGTCTCGAATATGCCGTCGAGGCAGGGATAGTGACCGATGCCGCGTCGCTTGAAGCGTGGATCGGTGGTGTTGTCCAACTTGGTACAGGGCGAAGCGATGGGGGGCTGTTCGTCTTGGCCTACCGGGCGGCTCAACAAGGCGACACTCGGAAATTGCGGCGCGTAATCGAGTGGGCGGATGCCCTCCGACCGACATCGGAGCTTGCGCTCGAAAGTGCCGGACAGGGTGATGCTTTTTTGAAAACGGTGCGCGCGACATGGCCGCATTCGGGCCTCAACGCGCTTTACGATATTGCGCGAGGGGCCGGGCGCAAACCCGCATACGCCGTCGTCGTCGGCTTGGCCTGCGGGCACCACGGTGTAACCTTAGAACCAGCACTCGCTGCCTTCCTGCATGCGGTCTCCGCCAACCTAATTTCGGCTGCTGTCCGGACCATCCCCTTAGGGCAGACCGACGGGCAGCGGGTGACAGCGGCGATGGAATCGGTTATTGCCGCGATTGTACCGAACCTGCTCCAGGTCACGCTCGACGATATCGGCTCCGCGACCCCGATGGTCGATTGGGCCTCCATGCAACACGAAACCCAATACACGAGGTTGTTCAGATCATGACCACCAGTAAAGGACCCTTGCGGGTCGGGATCGGCGGACCTGTCGGCTCCGGCAAAACCGCGCTGACGGATGCGCTTTGTAAGACAATGCGCGACACTTACGACATCGCGGCCATTACGAATGACATTTATACCCGGGAGGATGCGGAATTCCTAACCCGGAGCGGTGCCTTGGTGCCGGAGCGGATCATGGGGGTGGAAACCGGCGGCTGCCCGCACACCGCGATCCGCGAGGATGCTTCCATGAACCTCGCGGCGGTGGACGACATGGTCGAACGCTTCCCCGACCTGGAACTGATATTCATCGAGTCTGGTGGCGATAACCTGGCAGCAACTTTTTCGCCCGAACTAGCGGACATAACGTTATATGTCATCGACGTCTCGGCGGGTGAGAAGATTCCACGAAAGGGTGGACCGGGCATTACGCGATCCGACCTTCTGATCATCAACAAGACGGATTTAGCGCCGCTTGTCGGCGCTGATCTCGGCGTCATGGACCAGGACGCCAAGCGCATGCGCGGGGAGCGCCCGTTCTATTTCACCAATCTGAAAGCGGGCGATGGTGTTGCCCGGATCGCGAATTTCATTATTAATCTCGGCGGGCTCAGAAAAGGGGCGGCCGGGACGATAGCGGCGGAATAATGGAGAATCGAATGAAAAGTCTAATAGGGTTTCTGAGTGTGCTGGCTGTGATGGCGGCACCCTCAATGGCGGCAGCGCATGTCGGCGCAATAGCGACGGATGCATCTCAACACAGTCAGTTGCATCTCTTCGAGGGGTTGGTTGTTGTATTCGTCATCGGCGCCGGGATAAATCTACTGCGCCGGCAAATATGAGTGATCGGCGCACCCGGCCTTCGGTGGTAATGCAGTTCTCTACACGACCCCAAAAACTCACCCTTCCACTGGTGCAGCAAACTGGTACAAACCGGGAAATATCTGTGAACATGCTGTTCTCCCTTAAGTTCTTATTTCTTTTCAGGTGGCCGCGCTTATCGTCGTTATGATTCCGAAAATCATTGTCCCTTCTCAAAACTCTATAGCCTAATAAATTCAAGAAACTAGAATCGTGGCACTTTCACCATCCGTCAAAGGTGCGTACGGCAACTGTGTTTTAGGCAAGAAAAAGCCGCTATCCGATTGGAATAGCGGATTTAATTCGCTGGTTGCGGGGGCTCGATCTCTACTATTTCGTACTCAGGTATCGGCCTACCTCCCTGTTAAATAATGAATGGTTGCTGGTGGAAGCATCAATGTCACTGTTTTG
>JABJCS010000563.1 GCA_018665505.1 Alphaproteobacteria bacterium | reverse complement strand
CATCGGGTAGGAGACCGCTCGGCTCAAGAGGTCATACGCTGCTCACGTTATTTTGATGGCGGGGGCAAGCCTGCCTAGGCTCGTAGCCTGAAGGGCACGGTGAAGAAATGGCGTCGTCGGCAACGACTCGGATCGCACATTACGTCTACGCGGCGGCGGATGGAGAAATGCGCAGCGCGATGAAATCCATCGTCGCCTCGAGCTATGAGCGGGCTATAGAAGAGGCGTCAGAAAAAGCGCCTGCGGAAGAATTCGTCGTCTCCGTACATGCGGAGAGCGAGGACCAATTCCTAGGCTCGGTGCGTCATCAAGCCGCTAATATGTCCGAGCAAACCATCGATCCCAGGATCGTGGAATTGCTCTATGACGATGGCGGGACGGAGGAAGAATGAGCGATTTACTGCGGAAGCCCGCAGCGGGCCCCACTCTTTGGCAAGGCGACCAGATCGCACGCGATCTTAGTTGGATCCATGAACTGTCGAAGGCGGATATTTCCGAACTTGAGGACGGTCTGGCGACGGCCCGGCGCTCCGGTGTGGAGCCGATTGGGTTCACGCGTGAGAGTTTCCCGCTGCCGACGTTTGGGGCGAAAATTGAGCGAATCCTGGATGAAGTTCAGAATGGCCGTGGATTCGCGATATTCCGCGGACTGCCGGTAGAACGCTATGAGCGCGCCGATCTCGAGATGATTTATTGGGGCATCGGGGCCTATATGGGCCAAGTGATCTCACAGAACGCCATGGGCGACCTGATCGCTGAGGTGACGGACAAGGGTGCGAGCTATGACAACGCCGTCAACGACCGGGGGTATATGTCGAAAGACAAGCTGAATCCTCATGTCGATACATCGGATATGACCGCTCTGCTTTGTCTCCGCACCGCGGGCAAGGGGGGCGTGAGTTCGCTGACGAGTTCCGCCGCGGTCTATAACGAGATCTTGTCTCGTCGCCCCGATCTGCTTGAAGTGTATTATCGCGGTTTCCATCACGATCTGCGGGGTGAAGGACCGACCGGAAGCTTTGATGAGGTCACCCACAACCGCATTCCGGTCTTCAGTCATCACGAAGGCCTGTTGAGCTGTTGCTATAACGACAAGATCATGCGCTCCGCCCACGATAAGATCGGCCAACCTTTAACCGACGTGGAACGGGAAGCCATCGATCTGCTGCTAGAAGTCGCGGAATCACCGGAGCTTCGATGCGATTTCGAGCTCGAAGTCGGCGACATTCAATTCATCAATAACTACACGTTGCTGCATGCGCGTTCCGCCTTCGAAAGCGACCCCAACCCAGCGGAGCGGCGTTGTTTGCTGCGGATGTGGATGAATTGCCGAAACCCACGCCCTTTGGCCGCGAATTTCGCCGACCGTTATAACACCGGACCACGCGGTGGCATATTCGTGCGTGCTGCTTAACGGATGGGGCGGTGCTACTTAGCCAGCGCTATTAAGGCCTGGGCGTGAAGGTCCTCGTTCGCCGAGGCGAGCACCGTGCCGTCGGAGTCGAAACCGAGGGGCTGGCCGGCCCAATCGCTGATCACACCGCCGGCCTGCCGCACGACCTCGATGACGGGCATGTAGTCCTGCACTTTCATCTCCGCTTCCGCGACTAGGTGTGCGTAGCCGGATGCCAGCAGTCCGTAGGCGTAGCAATCAATGCCGTAGCGCCGGTACTTGGTCCGTGCCGCCAATTGTCCAAACCGTTTGGCCAAGTCGTCCGTGATGAACATTTCCGGTGTCGTCGCATGAACGGTGATCTCGTCAAGCGCCGTCAGTTCGCTGGTGTGTACTTCGGTGCCGTTCAATTGCGCGCCGTGGCCCGAGGCTCCGATCCAGCGCTCGCCCAGGACCGGCTGATCGATCATGCCGAGGACGGGGTTCCCTTGAAACGTGACGCCGATCAGATTTGTGAAAACCGGGATGCCGTTGAGAAATGCTTTCGTGCCGTCGATGGGGTCGAGGACCCAGACGTAATCCGCGTCCATGCGAATGTCGCCGTATTCCTCGCCGCTGATGCCGTGCTCGGGGTAAGTCTCCTCGATCATACGCCGTTGCCCGGCCTCGATCTCACGGTCGGCGATGGTGACCGGGCTCTCGTCGGATTTCGTCTCAACGGTGAAGCTGCGCCGAAAATAATTCCCGGCGATCTCTCGCGCTGCGTCGGATAGACGGTTCGCCAGATCGATAAATTCGTGTGGGCATGTCTCAGGCATTTGCACCCCTCAAACGAAAAAGGACGGCCAAGCCGTCCTTCTCGATAAACCGCTATGGCGGCTTATTGGAACGGTTTTGGACTATCCGACAGAGCCGTCAGGTATGCGATAATCGCTGCCCGGTCGCTCGATTTTTTTAGGCCGGCGAAAGACATTTTCGTGCCTTTCAGATACGCCTTCGGCTTGAACAGGAACTTGTTGAGCTCTTCAAATTCCCAATTCGCCGCCATGCCTTTCATTGCGCCGGAGTACTTGTACCCCGCCACTGATGCGGGTTTGCCGCCCACGATATTCCATAGGTTCGGGCCGACTTTGTTCGGGCCGCCCTTAGTGAAGCTGTGGCAAGCGGCACATTTCTTGGAGACCTTCTTACCAGCATCCGCGCTCGCCGACGCTAGCATCGCCATGATCGGCTCCGGACCCGCGGGTACGGCGGCGGTTGCCACGGCGGCGACCGGCACATCGCTAGAGATCATGTAGGCTGGCTTCTCCAGCTCTTGCGGATGGTACAGCATGTGCGCCGCGAAGCCCGTCATCATGGCGAGCAACCCCGCGCTTAAAACCGCGGCGGCGATTTTATTCAAAAACAGCGGATCATTACCCATAGACCAAATCCCTCAACGCTCCGTGTGGCGCCTAGACTGACGACAAAACCGAACTCTTCGCGAATTTACGCGAAAATCAGTTCAACAGTCCTTCGGCGCGATATAAGCTGCAGACTAACCTATACGAACCATTATCGAATCCAAGTTTAGGCCAGCAGACCACCTAGCGGCATAATGCCGCATCGAGCCCCCTGATGAAAAGCCTGTATTGAGAGTAATGCCTTCAAATCCCGTCATTTTAATTCCCGCCCGGATGGGCTCGAGCCGTTTTCCGGACAAAGTCATGGCCGAGATCGCGGGCGCGCCGATGATTGTCCAGGTCTGGCGCCGCGCCATGGAAGCCGATCTCGGGCGGGTCGTCATCGCCGCCGCCGAACCCGTCATTGTCGAGACCATCGAGGCGGCGGGAGGCGAGGCTGTCCTGACTGACCCAAATCATCCATCGGGCTCTGACCGCATATACGAAGCGTTGCGGAAGATCGACCCGGAGGGACGGCACGATGCGGTGCTGAACGTGCAGGGCGATCTGCCGACCATCGAGCCGGATTCGATCCGTGCCGCTTTGGCGCCATTGTCGGACAGCGCCGTGGATATCGCGACTATTGGGGCTGAGATCGCGATCGAGGCCGAACGCACGGATCCGAATGTGGTGAAGGCGGTCGTCGCCATCGAACCGCCGGCACGGTCGGGGCGCGCATTGTATTTCACCCGGGCGACAGCGCCGTCGGGCGAGGGTCCGCTTTATCATCACATTGGGCTCTATGCCTATCGCCGCGCAGCGTTGGAGCGATTTGTTTCCCTGCCGCCCGGTATTCTGGAGCAACGCGAGAAACTGGAACAATTGCGCGCGTTAGAGGTGGGCATGCGGATCGATCTCGCCCTCGTTGACACGGTTCCGCTCGGTGTCGATACTCCCGCCGACTTGGCGCGGGCCCGCGCCGTTCTTGCCTCTTAGTGACGGAAACCCCCGAAGTGATGGAAACAATAACATGAGCGGGAAAATTGCCTT
>JABJCS010000562.1 GCA_018665505.1 Alphaproteobacteria bacterium | reverse complement strand
TATACCTACAAGGTATGCCGCAACCAGGACCCAGAAACCATCCTGGAAACCCAAAGTGGCGGCCTGCGCATGGATGACCTGGCCCAGGTAATGCAGTGCGCCGGATTGCTGGACGGTCTCCGATACCCCGGCTTCTCCCAGAATTTGGCCGACGCTACTGAGGAGTGCGCGGCTTGCCTCGTTGTCGGAACTTTGCGTCGCCGCCAAAACATCGGCGTGATAGTGGGTCCGCATTTCCAAGAAGACGACCCAAGCATTGATGCCAAGCGACCCGCCGAGCTGGCGAATGAAGTTCATCGTCCCGGCACCGGAATTGAGTTTGTCCGGTGGCAAGGTGCGCAGCGACACGGTAATAATGAACGGTTGCGTGAGACTGACGCCGAGGCGGTTGATAATGCCGTAAATCGCAATCGCGATGAACGCCGTATTCACATCCGCATCCGCCAATGGAACGGTGCCGATGGCGAACAGCAGCAGTCCGGCGATGATCGCATAGTGCGGCTTAATCCTATCGGCCATCCGCCCCATGAAGGGCAGTAACGCGACGACGACGATACCGGAGGGCAGCAAGACCAATCCCGCGTCGAGAGGTGACATCCCTTGAACCAGTTGTCCGAAGACTGGGACCGCGTAAGCCATCGCGAAATTTCCAAGACCGAAGATAAAGGCAACGCCCATGGCCCAGGCGAACTCTCGATTCTTGAATAATGCCAATTCCATGATCGGCGCCGAGGACCGCATTTGCGAATAAATGAACGCCACCGCTGTGAGGACAGATGTCAGAAACAGGCCGAGAATATAGCTCGATGTCCACCCTTCGCGTTGGCCGTCCGTCAATCCGGTCATGAAACAAAAAAGTGTGACAACCATCAGGCCGTAACCGGTCCAATCGAACGGCCGATTAGATTCCTTGCGATCCGACGGTAAGACGAACATGCCCGCGGCGAAGGCGATGCCGATGATCGGTAAAGGTGCAAAGAAAATGTAACGCCAATCCAGAATCTCCATCGCCAGGCCGCCGAACACCGGTCCCATGGCAACCGCGAGCATCAGTGCCATGCTGTAGATGCCTGCCGCGAAGCCACGCCGTTCTTGCGGGAAAATTTGGAAGATCGTCACCAGGATCAAGGGTTGAATGATGCCGGACGATATTCCCTGCAACACTCGACCGAAGACGATCATGTTAAAGTCCTGCGACAGACCGCCAATGATGCTACCGACGGTATAAATCGCTAGCGCGGCCGCGAAACCATAGCGCTGTCCTAACACCGCGACGACCCAGGCATTGAGCAGCTGGCTCGCGGTCATCGATACGTTGAAAGCGGTCGCCATCAATTGCGCTTGATCCTGACCGATGCCGAACGCTCCCATCACGTCCGGCACCGCGACATTCACAATCGTGCTGGAGACCACCATGACAAAGGAGGCGACCATGCCCGATGCCATCACCAGCGGGACATAAGCTCGGCCGTAACGCGCGAAGAGATCGTCGACGGTTTCAACGCTCATGACGAGGGTTTCCGGCGCCCGAGCAACCAAGCTGGAATCATGGCGAAGAGAAAGCTGATCGCGAGCACAAGAAAGCCGTCCTGAAAGCCGATGGTGTTGGCTTGAGCGTGAACGACTTGGCCGAGATAGTGAAGGGCGCCTGATTCATGCAGCGCCGACGGCACGCCCGCTTCGTTGAGGATCCGACCGACGCCGGAGATCATCTCGCGGCTGGAGGCATTATCTGCGCTTTGCGTCGCCGCAAGGATATCGCTGTGATAGTGCGTCCTGACTTCGAGGAATACGACCCAGGCGTTGAGGCCGAGCGAGCCGCCCAATTGCCTGCAGAAATTGATCGTGCCACCGCCTGCATTCAGCTGTTGAGGTGTCAAGGTGCGCAAGGCGGTACTCATGATAAACGGCATGGTGAAACTCATGCCGCCACGCGCGATGACTGAAAACAATACGAGGTGAAAATAAGGCGTGTTGGCGTCCGCGCTGGCCATGGGGAGGGTGCCCATGGAGAACAGAAACAATCCGATCATAATGCCAACGCGGGGCGATATGGCATCCGCCATGCGACCGGTAATGGGGAGTGCTAGAAAGACGATTATAGCGGCCGGCAGCATCATATTGCCGGCGTCCAAAGCGGTCTGTCCCTGCACCAATTGACCGAAGACCGGTACCGCATAGGCAGTTCCAAAATTGCCCATACCGAATGTGAAAGCGATAATGGCGCAGAGCGCGAAGTTGCGATTGCGGAAGAGGCTGACATCGATCAGCGTTTCTCCGCTTCGCGCTTGCCATAAGATAAATCCAATTCCGCAAGCGAGCGCAATGAGGGAATATCCGGTCGTATGGTCGGAGACCCAGCCTTCGCGCTGACCGTCGGTCATGGCGGTCATGCAACAGAAGAGTGAGATATTAATCAGAGCATATCCGATCCAGTCGAAAGGCTGGCCGCCTGCCTTACGGACTGAGGGCATGAAGATCATGCCCATGCCCAAGGCCAAAAAGACCAGCGGGATCGGGGCGAGGAAAATATAGCGCCAATCCAACAGTTCGATCGCGACGCCGCCAAGAACCGGTCCGAGGCCCACCGCCAAGGTCAGCGCCATGCCGTATATACCCATGGCAAAACCACGCCGTTCGGCGGGAAACACCTGAAAGATCGTCACCATGATCAAAGGCTGAATGCAGCCTGCCGCAGCACCTTGTAGGACGCGGCCAAAGACGATCATGCCGAACTCGTCCGCGAACCCTCCAATGAAACTGCCGATGGTGAAGACGATAAGAGTGATGCAAAACCCGACGCGTTGCCCCAAGACGGCGACGACCCAAGCGTTGAGCAGTTGGCTTGTCACCATGGCCACGTTGAAGGCGGTCGCCATCAATTGCGCTTGATCCTGGCCAATGCCAAAGGCGCCCATGACATCCGGAATGGCGACATTCACGATGGTGCTTGAAATGACCATCACGAAAGAAGCCGTCATCCCGGCGGCGGTCACTAACATGCGGTAGGAGGGGCCATAGCGGGCGAATAGGTCGTCGACGGATTCGGTGACCAATGCCATCGGTCAGTGTCTCGCCGCTTGCGCTCGGCCCAGAATCCAGGCCGGAATCATGGCCGCCAAAAAGACGGCCGCAAGTATCAAAAACCCATCCTGGAAACCCAAGGTATTGGCTTGTGCATGGACGACTTGTCCGAGGTAGTGCAAGGCGCCGGATTGTTGGACCGATTCCGGAACGCCGGCAATGCTGAAAATCTTTCCGACACCAACCAACAACTCCTGGCTCGCGTCGTTTCCGGATATCTGAGTGGCAGCCAACGCATCGCTGTGGAACTGCGTTCTCAATGCCAGCAGCACGACATAGAAATTCGTGCCGAGCGAACCACCGAGTTGACGGATGAAATTGACCGTCCCACCACCGGAATTCAATTGATCCGGTGGCAATGATTTAAGCGCGGCATTCATCACGGACGGCATGATGAAGCTCATCCCGAAGCGGCTGATCATCGAGAACATCGCCACATCCCAAAACGGGGTGTTCGCATCCGCCGTTCCCAGCAATGCCGTGCCGAGGAAGAAGAAAAATAAACCGACCATGATCGTATATTGCGCTTTGAAATGGTCGGCGAGGCGGCCGGTAAACGGAAGTGCAAAGGCAACGATCAATCCGGCCGGCATCATGAGCATACCGGCATCGGTCGCGGATAGATTCTGAACCAACTGTCCGAAGACTGGCACGGCGTAGGTGGTCGCGAAATTACCCATGCCGAAGACAAAGGCGATCAAGCAAGCCGCCGAGAAAGCAGGTATGCGGAAAAGAGAGAGATCCAGTAGTGGATCTTCCGCTTTGGTCTGCGACCACAAAAATGCCGCCGTTCCCATCGCCGCCGCCGCTAACAGACTGGCGATGTGATCTGACGTCCAACCTAGTTTCTGGCCGTGTG
>JABJCS010000561.1 GCA_018665505.1 Alphaproteobacteria bacterium | reverse complement strand
CGGCACATCAAAGGCCCGCACCGCCTCCAACCATTCCAGCCAAGCCGTTGCCGATGGGTTCGCCGCCCAGGCCATGAGGATACGATCTTCCGCGATGCGGCTTCCAAGACGGTAGAAAATGCGCGCTCGGTCTGCTTCCGGCGTGTCCAGACCAAGGGATGGTTCGGTGCCGAGGGCGGCGAGTAACCTTTTTTGTTCGGCATTGGACAGGCGCAGCCGTTCGGCCAAAGGCACCGCCATCCCGGGCGATCCGATCAAGGCCGCAAGGCGCAGGATCGGATCGGGCGGCAATTCTGTCTCACGCTCGATCGCGCAAAGGCTCGCTAGACGTTGGATTTGTCGACCGCGCCCCAACACTGCGTCAATCACATCCGTCTCGATCATCAACTCAATGCTTGACATTGGATCATCCGCCGCCAAAAGGCGTAACAACTCATGCCGAATGCGTTCCCCTGAAAGATCGGGGATCCGGAAGGCAAACCCACGACAGGCACCGAGCGCATCCACATCGGGCGGCGGTTTACCGTAATGGGCGTGAAATCGAAACCAGCGCAATATCCGCAGAATATCTTCCCTGACCCGGCGTTGGGCGTCGCCAACAAACCGGACCCGCCCTGCCGCCAGATCATCCTCGCCGTCGAACGGATCATGCAAATCCCCGTCCGGCGTTATCGACATCGCATTAATGGTGAAGTCCCGGCGCTCCGCATCTTCACGCCAATCGGTCCCAAACTCGACCACGGCGTGGCGTCCATCGGTTTTTATATCGCGGCGATATGTGGTGATCTCGAAGGCTCGTCCTTCAACAACGGCGGTGACGGTGCCATGCTCAATTCCGGTCGGAACAGATTTAATGCCTGCGTCCCTCAGGATTCCCATTATCCGGTCGGGAAGTGCGTCCGTGGCGATATCAATATCGCGGACCTCAATCCCCAAAAGACTGTCACGCACACAGCCACCGACGAAGCGAATTTCAGCACCCGCTCCTTCAAATACCTCGATAAGTCGACGGGTATCAGACGCCGTCATCCAGTCGTAGGTAACTTGGCGCGTTGCCACGGCTCTATTTCACGAATTGCCCGGGAACGCGTTTGCCGTCTTCGAAGCGCGGGGCTTCATATTGAACTTCCGTCCCGGTGCGCCCAATGAAGGAGGAAGTGACCAGGGTGGCCGCCAGCAAGGCAGTGCCGCAGACCAGCAGCCAAATCCAAGGAATTTCCCGCCATGAAAATGGATCATCCGAGGTCTCCTCCCCTCCCTTGCGCTGCACATGCCAACTGTAGAGCAGATACAGCACGACCGGGGCCAAAAGCGGGACAGCTATGGTGATGAGTTGTCGGATCATAATGGGCTCAGGACCTCAGAAAGATTGACCAACATACCGGCGGTTACGCCCCAAATATACCTTCCTTCGTAAGGCATCGCATAGAATTCGCGGCGGGCACCGTTATAGAAGCGGCTATGGCGTTGGTGATTGTCGGGGTCGGCCAGAAATTGTAGCGGAACCTCGAAGATATCGGCCACTTCGAACGGATCCGGTTTGACCGTGAAAGGCGGATTGACGAAGCCGACAACCGGCACGACCTCATAGCCCGTTCGGGTAATATAACGGTCCAATCGCCCGATCAATTCGATCCGTTCGGCAGAAAGACCGATTTCCTCTTCGGTCTCGCGCAGCGCTGTCGCTTCGTGATCCGTATCGTCGGCCTCGACACGTCCGCCGGGAAAGCTGACCTGACCCGCATGATCGCGAAGATGGTCAGTGCGTTGCGTCAATAATATCGTGAGCCCCTCCGGACGGTCGACAATGGGCACTAGGACCGCCGCGCTGGTCAATTCCGTTGCCGGCAAATCAATATCCAAATTCAGATCATGATCCCCTCGGCTCTCGGGCGACGGGCTGGCGATCGGCGTGATACGGGACGTCAGGCGTTCGATAACAATGTCGCGATTCAAATCAGTCTCCCGGACCCGCGTTCCCGAGGCGAAACATATTTCCCTCGCTCCAAACACGCAGCTCAATATCGTCGCCGACCGTAGCCTCTTCGGCCATTTCGGCCAAATCGTAAAATACCGGCCGGGCGATCAATGCTTCCAGATTGTCTCTCACATGGATATAGGGTGTCGGCTCTTCTGTTTCAGGATCTACCACGACCCGGATCGGATGCTCGGCATCGGCCACGATTTCCTCATCCAGATTCGTCCGGAAGGTCAAACGCGCGTCTTGCCCTTCGCCATCGACCATCAATCCGACCGCGACAAACGGCGCATCGTCTACATCGATACGCCCGCGCTCGACCGGCGTAATAAGCCAAAAATCGCCCTTATCATCCCGTCGCAGAACGGTGGAGAATAGCTTCACCAGCGGCATCCGTTTGATAGGTGTCCCCAAATAATACCACGTGCCGTCGCGGCCAATCCGCATCCCGAAATGTCGATCCGCTTGTGTCTCTCCGCCCGGTGCGGAGGGCCCGTCCTTCCCTTCGATTAAATTGCCGAGATCATCGGGACTGGGCGGATTTGGGGGTTGCTTGCTCATGGCATGGCCTACATGCTTCCACTTTAGTTCAATACGTTGTCTGGAGATAGGCACTCATGGAGACGGATGCCACCTTTAACGCCACACAAGATGAAGCACGGGCCGAGGAATTGGTTCTGGAAATGGAGCGTATCGGCGAAAAGATACGCGCCGCGCGTATCAGTGTCGGCAATGTTATTTTTGGCCAAGAGGACGTCGTCGACGACAGTCTAGTGACCTTGTTGTCCGGTGGACACGCGTTGCTGGTGGGTGTGCCGGGACTGGCCAAGACCCGCCTTGTCGAAACCTTGGGGCGGGTCCTCGGGCTGAGTGAACAGCGGGTCCAATTTACCCCTGATTTGATGCCGGCGGACATTATCGGCTCCGAGGTATTGGAAGAATCCGATACCGGGCGTCGAAGTTTTCGATTTATCGAAGGGCCTGTTTTTAGCCAACTGTTGATGGCGGACGAGATCAACCGAGCCAGTCCACGGACCCAATCAGCACTTTTGCAAGCCATGCAAGAAGGCCGCGTTTCGGTTGCGGGACAATATCATACCCTACCGAGCCCCTTTCATGTGCTCGCGACACAAAACCCGTTGGAGCACGAAGGCACTTATCCGTTGCCGGAGGCTCAGCTCGACCGGTTTCTGATGCAGATCGATGTGGATTATCCGGATCTCGATGCGGAACGACACATGATGATTACGACCACGAGCGCACAGGCCGAGGCGCCGTCAGCAGTCATGACGTCCGCCGATTTACAATCGGCTCAAGCTCTCGTGCGGCGCATCCCGGTGGGAGAGAGTGTCGTCGACGCGATCCTATCAATCGTTCGGGCCGGTCGGCCGGAATCCAGCGATATCGCTGAAGTAGTCGAACATGTGGGCTGGGGACCTGGTCCACGCGCCAGTCAGGCCCTCATGTTAACCTGTCGCGCCAAGGCCCTTATCGACGGACGATTGGCACCGTCGATAGATGATGTATTGGCGTTGGCGAAACCAGTCTTGCAGCATCGAATGGCGTTAAAATTCACGGCTCGCCATGCCGGAATTAATATCGAGGCCATTATCGATTTATTGTGCCGACAAATTCGATAGGTAAGCCGCAACGGAATATGGTGACGACAGCGAAAGAACACATAGCGCTTCACTCCGATGCCGAGGAATTGGCAACGAAGTTGCCGCCTCTTTTGGTCGCGGCGGAGCGCGTTGCCGCCACGGTCTTGCAAGGTGTGCACGGTCGTCGGCGCGTCGGGCAAGGTGAAACCTTTTGGCAATATCGGCGTTACGGCATCGGCGATGCAGCCACGCAGATTGATTGGCGCCAATCGGCGCGAAGCCAGCAGATTTACGTCCGAGAGAACGAATGGGAAGCAGCGCAATCCGTTTGGTTGTGGGCTGATTCCTCCGAGTCCATGCACTACACGTCGTCGACCGATCTGCCGACAAAAGCGGATCGCGCCCGCCTTCTGCTTCTTGCCCTTGCGACAATGCTTATGCGAGGTGGGGAGCGATTTGCCTTTCTGGGTGGCGGGTCCCTTCCTTCGACCGGTCGCGGCGCGCTTTTAAATCTCACCGATTCTGTCCTGATCGCGAACGATCCCGCGGGCTTACCGCCGATGGAGAACCTTCCACGCGACGGACAGGTCGTTCTGATCGGCGATTTCTTGGACACTGTGCCCCGCGTGCGCGAGGCGGTATCAGGCCTCGCCACACAAGGGATCTCTGGACACATAATCCATCTCCTAGATCCGGCGGAGCTGGAATTACCTTTCGACGGTAGGGTTCGGTTCCATGGGATGGAGCGCGATACCGAAACATTGATCAACCGGGTCGAAGCCGTCCGCTCTAACTATAGAGGCCGCATCGAAGGACATTGCGCCGCAATTCGCGAGATCGGGCGCGATGCCGGATGGAATGTCATCGGACACCGAACAGACGGATCACCGGAAACTTGCTTATTATCCGTATATCTCGCATTGGCGCCGACGGTGGGACAATAGGGGATGTGGCAGCTGGGATCGATTGCATTTTCGGCACCTTGGATCTTGACCGCTCTG